>JAJZJY010000092.1 GCA_021809885.1 Actinomycetes bacterium | reverse complement strand
GGCGTGGTTGCCGGGCGTCGGCATCCGGGACGTGCAGGTCGCCGTCGACGGCGGTCCCTGGCAGGACGCCGCCCTCGCAGCCGTCGACTCCGTGGACACCTGGCGCCAGTGGCGCTGGCGATGGTCGGCCACGCCCGGCAGCCACAGCATCGCCGTCCGGGCGGTCGACGCCCGGGGCCGGATCCAGACCGCTGGGCGCGCCGGCGTCTTCCCCGACGGCGCAAGCGGTCACCAGTCGGTCGTTGTGACAGTCGCCTGAGCTGAGAGATCCACCCCCCGATCCCCAACGAAAGGAACCACCATGAAACTCCGCGTCCTCGGCGCCGGCTTGGCCGTCGCTCTCGCCGCCACCGTCTTGGCTTGCGGGTCGAGCAGTTCCGCCACCAACACCGGCTCCGCCACCAACACCGGTGGCTCCGGCACGACGTCCGGTAGCTCCAACTCTGGTTCGACCGCCACGTCAGGTTCGACTGCCACAGTGACCGACTTCGGCCCGGCGTGCAGCGCTGTGCCCAAGAGCGGAGCGGGCAGCTTCTCGGGGATGACCAAGGCGCCGGTAGCGACGGCGGCGAGCAACAACCCGGTCCTCTCGACGCTCGTGACCGCTGTCGAGAAGGCCGGCCTCGTCGACACGCTCGACAACGCCAAGGGCCTCACGGTGTTCGCCCCGGACAACTCGGCGTTCCAGGCGGTGCCGCCTTCGACCCTCGACAACCTGCTCGCCAACAAGGCGGAGCTCACCAAGCTGCTCGAGTACCACGTGGTAGCCGGGCGCATCCCTCCCAGCCAGCTCGCCGGCACCCACAAGACGCTGGCCGGTCAGGCGCTCACCGTGACGGGCAGCGGCAGCAACTTCACGGTGAACGGCACGTCGAGGGTGGTCTGCGGCAACGTGCAGACGGCGAACGCCACCGTCTACATCGTCAGCCAGGTCCTCGATCCCGCCTCCAAGTAGCCCTGGAGGCAGGCCTGGCGCCCAGCCCGTCACCGCTGTACCAGCGGCAGCACCACCGTCACCTCCGCTCCGCCTGCCGCTCGGTTCGTCGCCGTCGCGGTCCCTCCGCATGCCTCGGCAATCGCGCGCACGATGGCGAGGCCGAGGCCCGCGCCGCCGGCGGCCCGCCCCTCTGGGGAAGCCGTCCGGGTGAACCGCTCGAAGGCTTGGGGCAGGAGTCCTTCGGGGAAGCCGGGGCCGCTGTCGGCGACGCGGAGGCGGAGCAAAGCGTCGGTGGTGTCGATGGACACCTCGACGAGTGATCCGTCGGGCGCGAAGCGGACCGCGTTGGCTACGAGGTTGTCGAGGACCTGGCGGAGGCGGTCGGTGTCGACGGTTGTGGTGACTCCCGTCTCGACGTCGAGGACGAGCAGCACGTCGTCGGCGGCAGCGCGGGCCCGCCAGTCGTCCAGGACGCCGGCTATCACCGGCTCGACCGGTTGCGGCGGTCCCGACCGCGGAGGTACGCCCTCGTCGGTCTCGGCGAGGGTCAGCAGGTCTGTCGTCAGCCGGGTCAGCCGACGGCTGCGCTGGAGCGCCCGGTCCAGCGCCTCGCTCAATGCGCCCTCCGCCGAGCTGGCCCGCCGGGCGAGCTCGAGCTGGGTGTGCAGGGCGGCGAGGGGGGTGCGCAGCTCGTGGCTCGCTGCCGATACCAGCTGGCGCTGGCGCGCGAGGGCCTGCCGCCACCGGGCGATCAGGGCGTTGAGCGTGATGGCCAGGGCGGCGAGCTCGTCGTTGGTGGAGGGTACGGGGAGGTCGTCACTGCGGTCGCTGTCCACGATGGCGGCCGCCTGGGCTCGGAGGCGCTCGACCGGGCGGAGCGCCCAGCCGGTGATCGACCATCCCGCGACGGCGGCGAGGAGCACAGCGATGGCGGCGGCGGTGCCGGCGTCGAGGCGGGCTCGGGCCATCGCCTCGTCCAGTGTGTCGAGTGGGCGGCCGGTCACGAGCCTCCGGTGGTTCGTGGGCCACGCGGTGACCAGCAGCAGCCATTGCCCCCCTCTGCTGGGCAGGCGCACCTGCACGTAGCGGTCTCGGGTGCCGGCGGCGTCCGCCGGGGTCACGAGCGGCGACCGCCCGGCTGCCTCGGTGGTGACGAGGACGGCGCCGTTGGGGCCGAGTAGCTGGGTGAGGCTCTGGCCGGAGTCGGCGACCGCCTTGGCGAAGAGCTCAGCGAGGGGGTCGTCGGCGTGCCTGCTCCTGGCATCGTGGATGATCCTCTCGGCTCGGGCGCGGAGGGTTGCCTCGAGGGACCGGCGGAGGCCGCCGCCGAAGTCGACGGTGAAGCCAACCGCTCCGACGGTGACGAGGACCAGGACGACGGCCGCGTAGAGGACGGCGATGCGGGCCCGGATGCCCATCTCCGGCGGCGCCTAGCGGGGGGGCGGAGGGTCGAGGATGCGGTAGCCGACGCCGTGCACTGTCTGCAGCAGGTCATTGCCGACCTTGTGCCGCAGCTGCCCGATCGCCTTGTCCACCGCGTTGGGCGCAACCGAGTGACTGCCGCCCCAGACCGCCTCGAGGATCGTGCGACGGGTGAGGACGATCCCGGGCCGCCGCATGAGCGCGCCGAGGATGTCCACTTCCCGCGGCGTCAGGCACACCTCGGCGCCGGCGACGAAGCAGCGTCGTGCGGCGAGCTCGAGGCGGAGTTCCCCGCAGCGCAGCACCTGGCCGGCGGTGGCGTCGCGCATGCGTATCAGGGCGTTGACCCGGGCGGTGAGCTCCACCAGCTCGAACGGCTTGGTGAGGTAGTCGTCAGCGCCGACCTCCAGGCCCCGCACCCGCTGCTCGGTGGCGCCGAGTGCGGTCAGCATCAGGACCGGCACCCACCGGCCTCGCTGGCGGAGGGCGGCGCAGATCTCGAAGCCGTCGGGCCCCGGCAGGAGCACGTCCAGCACGACGGCGCTGTACTCCCGCCGGGAAACCCGGTAGACGACTTCGGTGCCGGCGGTCATCACGTCGACCGAATAGCCCTCTCGGTCCAAGCCCGCCCGCAGCAGATCGGCCATCTCCTCGTCGTCTTCGACGACGAGGACCGACGATGGTGCCGACAGGTCCGACCGGGCTTCGACGTAGTGCCGGGTGCTCATCTCGGTCAGATCTTGGTCGAGCCCTTCAGGTACCCCGCGTCGACCTTGTCCAGCTGGGCCAGGGCAGCTCTCACCGAGATCTTGCCCGTGACGGCGTTGAAGAAGGCTGCGTCCACGGCCGAGTCCACTTCGGCGTAGTTGTCGGACTGTCCACGGGGTTGGGCGTAGGGCGAGTTGAGCTCCTGGATGGAGACGGCCAGCCCGGCACCGGCCCCGCTCAGGTAGCTGGAGGGGATCTCGGCCACGGCGGCCCTGGTCGCCGGGGCGAAGCCGCTGCCCTGCGCCCAGTAGGCCTGGATGGCGGGCGACTCCCAGAACTGCTCGAAGTCGAACGCCGCCTCTTGCTGCGCCTTCGTGTGGTGGGTGAAGATCACGAACCCGAGGCCCTGGATTATGTTCCCTGAGTGCCCGGAGGTGCCGTTTGGGTACGGGCAGGCGCCGATGTGCACCCCGGCTGACTTCGCTATCTCGAAGGCCTTCACCCAACCGGCCGAGGTGCCGTCCTCGATGGCCAGCGTCTTGTTGGCGATAGCGGCGCGCATGGGGGTGCCGTGCGAGAAGACGAACAGCTTGTGGGAGTACCAGTCGCGGAACTGGGTGAAGGTCGTGACGCCTGCGGGGCTGTCGTACTCGGTCTGGGTCTGGTGGGTGCCGGGCTTGTAGAGGCTGCCACCGTTGGAGATGAATGCCGGCTCGATGTGGGCCGAGGAGTCCTTGAAGCCCATCGGGGTGACCCCGAGGGCCTTCAGCTTGACGAGGTCCTGACCGAGCGCCGTCCAGGTGGCAGGGCAGCTCGTGATCCCGGCCCGGCTGAACATGGAGGTGTTGTAGAACAGTTCCGACACCTTGACACCGGCAGCGAGGCGATACTGCTTGCCCGGCGCCGGTTGGCCGTTGGCGATCTTCTGCGGGATGCGCCCGTTGGCGATCACGCCGGGGAAGAACGACGACACCTGCGCCTTCGTGAAGCCGCCTGGGCCGTAGATCAGCGGGTTCTGGTCGATGATGAAGCCACCGCGGCGGAACTGCCCGTCGTAGTGGGAAACCTCCGCCAGTACGGGCGGGTTGCCGGCCTGGGCGGCGGCGAGGCCCTTGGTCGTCCCGCTCGTCTCCAGTATCGAGACGTGGACGCCGCGCTGGGAGGCGTTGAACTTGTTGACGATGTTCTGCTCCGTTATGGCCACTGGGTTGGTCTTGCCTGTGTGCGACTCCCAGAGGACGATGTCGATGGTGTTGTGGGATGTGGCGGCACCGGAGCCGTTGGTGGGGCCGGACCCGCTGCTGTTGCCCGCGGCGTTGGGGCTGCTGCCGCACCCGGCGACGAGCACCGTGGCGAGGCCGAGCGCGGCCGGAGCCGCGATCCAGGCCCTCCGGTGCACCCGGCCGGGACGAAGGCGGTCGGTCATTGGGGATGTCTCCTTGTGTGGGGAGGGATCTCGGGTCGTTGGGAGGTGGGAGTGGCGGTACGAGTCACCCCTCGACTCCGGTGTCGAGGCCGCCCACTGCCCCCACGATGTGGCGCTGGGCGACGGCGAAGACCGCGACGATGGGGAGCAGCGCCAGGAGGGAGACGGCGTTGATCAGCCGCTGGCTCGCCTCGTAGGCGGACTGGTACTGGTTGAGGGCCAGTTCGATCGGGGCGATCGAGGGGTTCTGGGTCATGATCAGCGGCCACTGGAACTGGTTCCAGCTGGCGATGAACGTCAGGAGGATCACCGTGAAGACGACCGGCTTGGCGGCAGGGAAGGCCACCCGCCACAGATAGCGGAGGTTGCCGAGGCCCTCGACCCGGGCTGCGTCCCTCCATTCCGCCGGCATGGTGGCGAAGTACTGGCGGAAGAGGAATATCGACGAGCTGGTAGCCGCGAACGGCACGATCATCACCGCGTACGTGTTGAGCAGGTGCAGGTGGAAGTTGACGACGTATTGAGGGATGATCAACGCCTGCTCCGGCAGCAGCATCGTGCCGAGGAGAACGATGAACACGGCGCCGCGCAACCCGAGTGGCAGCGCCACGAGGGCCCATCCGGCGAGAGCGGACGTGAAGAGCACGAGGACGATCGTCGTCGCCGTGATGAAGGTGCTGTTCAACATGTATCGAGCCCAGTTGGAGCCGTCGATCACGGTGACGAACGAATGGAAGTCCAGCCCGGGCAGGATCCGGGGTGGGAAGCGGTAGGCGGCGCCTCGGGGCCCGGTGGCGGTGACGAGCATCCAGTACAAGGGGAAGGAGAAGGCGGCGGCGGCGATCGCCCGGACCGCGCCGAGCCCGTAGCGGTGCAGCCGGCGGCGGGCGCTCACCGGTAGAAGACCAGCTTCGAGAAGCCCCAGCGCTGGACGACTGTGAGCAGCACGAGGAGCACGAAGAGCATGAGGCTCATGGTCGCCGCCAGGGAGAAGTGGTTGTAGAAGAAGGCCGTCTGGTAGATCAGCAAGGCGTCGGTCGTGGTGGAGTACGCGGGGCCGCCTGCCTCTCCGTGCGCGCCGCCGGTGAGGGTGTAGATCTGCGAGAAGGCCTGCATCGTGTTGACCGTCGCCAGTACCGTCACCAGGTACACCGACGGCGTGAGGAGCGGGAACACCACCCGGCGGAAGGCGGCGAAGCCTCGCACCCCCTCGACGCGGGCGGCCTCGAGCAGCCGGTCTGGGATCGAGGCGAGGCCGGCAAGGAACAGCACCATGTAGAAGCCGACGCTGTGCCACAGGCTGTAGATCTCGATGGACGGCATGGAGTATCCCGTCGACTCCAACCAGCCGGGAGGGTTGGATACAAACGCCCGCAGGACGTAGTTCATCACCCCGTACTGCGGGTTGAGGATGTACACCCAGACCAGCGAGGTGGCAACCAGGGGTGTGACGTGGGGAAGGAAGATCAACGCTTGGCTGAGCCCGCCCCGCTTGCGTTTGGAATGCCGGGCAGCATCCCGTACGAGCATGGCGAGGGCTAGGGAGATGACCAAGGTGGCCGGCACCATGACGAGGACGTAGTAACCGGTCACGACGAGCGACTTCCAGAACAGCGGCTGGGCGAAGAGCACGCGGAAGTTGTCCAGGCCGGCGAAGCTGCTCCCAGCCCCGCCGAGGTGGTAGTGGAAGAAGGAGATCACGAAGAGCAGCAGCGCCGGGACGTAGTAGAACACGACCAGCACCCCGAGCGCGGGGAAGACGAACAGGTACCCGGCGAAGGGACGCACCAGCCGGCGGAGCCGGTCGGGGACCGACCGGGGCTCCGCCCCGACGAGGGCGCTCACCGGGCGGGGCGCGTCGAGGGTCGTCACCCGCCGACCGCCGATCCGGCTCGGGCCGCTTCCGCATCGCCCCGCCCGTCGGCGAGCCGCTGTCCACTGTCGACGGCGAAGAGGTGGAGGTCGCCGGCTGACAGCCAAAGATCCACCTCGGCGCCGAGCTGCTCGGCGGCTGCGGCCTCCACGGCGGCCACCACGGCATTGCCGCAATAGCTCGCGTGGACGAGGGCCTGCTCGCCCTGCGGCTCGATGGTGTCGACAGTGCAGTGCAGTACGGCTGAGTCCTCCGAGCATGGGCGCAATCCGAGGCGCTCCGGGCGGACTCCGACGAGGACGCCCTCGGTGCCGGCCGGGCACGGGACCTGCACCGGCCACGGGTTCCCGTCGACGGTGACCAGGCGATGGCGCCCGTCGGCGGCGCGGACCGGCATGGGCCACACGCTCATGCCCGGCGATCCGACGAAGCGAGCTGCGAAGGCGGTCGCCGGCCGGCGGTAGACGTCGATGGGCCGCCCGACCTGCTGGGCGCGCCCGTGGTCGAGGACCATCATCCGATCCGACATGCTCATCGCCTCCCGCTGGTCGTGGGTGACGTAGAGCGTGGTCGTGCCCGCCCGCTGGTGGAAGCCCTTGAGCTCCGAGCGCATGCGTTCGCGGAGGGGCGCGTCGGCGCTCGACAACGGCTCGTCCATCAACAGGACGCGCGGCCGGCGGATCAGCGCCCGCCCGAGGGCGACGCGCTGGCGCTGACCGCCGCTCAGCTGCCGGGGGCGCCGCTCGAGCATGGCGGCGTCGAGCTCGAGCAGCTCGGCGATCTCCGCTACGCGCCGGCGGAGCTCCTCCTTCGGCAGCCGACCCTTCAGCCCGAAGCCGATGTTGGCCCCAGCCGTGAGGTGAGGGAACAGGGCGTAGTTCTGGAAGACCATGCCGATGCCGCGCTCGACCGGTTCCCAGCCGCTGACGTCCACCCCGTCGATGCTGACGGTTCCGTCGTCGGGTTCGTCCAAACCTGCGACAATCCGCAGGAGTGTTGATTTCCCGCATCCTGACGGGCCGACAATGGAGAAGAATTCGCCCTCCTCGATCATCACGCCGATCCCGGAGAGGGCGACGTCGTGCCCGTATGTCTTTGTGATTCCGTCGAGTTGGAGCATGATGTGGGAGCGGCTACCGGCCTATTGGGATCAGTTGGGACGTGCTCAGATTAGAATGCCCATCTTGCGTTCACGAAGAGCCACGCCGAAGTCTCGGAGAACTTCTTCTTCCGTCTTCGGCAGGACTCCTTCACCCCTGCGTAGGAGCCTTGCCAATGCCTCGGGCCATCGTTCGTGCTCGGAGGCAATCGGTCAGCAGAGCAACGGCTTGGCGCCAGTCGCCGAGGATGCCGACGTCGGAGAGCCCGAAGACCGGGGCCGATGCGTCGGCGTTGATCGCCATGATGGTGCCGGCCGCACGGACGCCGAGCATGTGGTTGGCGGCACCGCTGAGCCCGAGCGCCACGTAGAGACGTGGGGAGATGCTGCGACCTGTGATGCCCACCTGGCGGTAACGGGGGAGCCATCCCTGGTCGGTGACCTTCCGGGTGGCAGCCAGTTGGGCGCCGAGGACCGTCGACAACGCTTCTACGGCCGCGTACTCGCTCGGGTGTACTCCGCGTCCGATCCCGACGACGACGTCGGCTCGGTCGAGGGCGTCGCACTCGCCGTCCTGGCGGAGGAGGCGCCGCTGCTGGCGTCCGCGCTGGTCGGCTCCGAGGTAGCTCACGAGCGCGGGGGGCCCAGCGGATGGAGCCTGCGTGAGGGCTCCCGGGCGGACGGTCACGAGCTGGACCGGCGACGTGCAGGTGACGTCGGCGAGGAGTGACCCGGAAAACGCGGACTTCCGGGCCACGAGAGTGCCGTCGATGACGTCGACGGCCACTGCGTCGGCGATCAGGCCGGCACCGAGAGCCGCTGCCGTCCGTGCCACCACCTCGCGGCTGAAGGTGCTGCTCGCCGCCAGCAGCACCTTGGGATGGTTGGCAGCAGCCCATCGCGCCAGGGCAGCCGCCACGTCCTCCGCCGCCAGCGGCGCGCCAGCCTGCCTGGCAGTGATCCGGACGACCTCGTAGGCACCCAGCGCCCCCAGGCTGGCGGCCACCTCCTCGTCCGCCGAGGCGGGGCCAACTGCCGGGGGAACCAGGAGCGCCAGCACCCCTCCTTGGAGCTGGCCTGCGAGGCGGGTCGCCGCTCCGAGGAGCTCGGCGGCGGCGCGTGGCCGGTCCGGCTGGAGGAGGACTGCGACTGCAGGCCACCGGTGAGCCGGTGACATCACGGTGGAGACCACGGCCTGCTCGACCGGCGGGCCGGCCTGCGGGTCGGCCTGACCGGAGAGGGCGCCGCGATCTTCCAGCATGCGCAGGGCAGTGGCCACCTGCGACGCCAGGTCACCGGAGAGCACCGTTGCCTCCCGCCGGTCGTGGAGGGCGCGCGTCGCTCCCACCTTCGTCGGGCTTCCTGCCTCACCCCATGGGCCGGTTCCCAACCGGGCAGCGGTCACCCGGCGGATCCGTCCAGGCGGGACCGACGCGCGAGCTTCGGCACTGGCCTTGCACGGCGCACACAGCCGCTCGGCCACGGACACCACCGCCGGCATCGACACCTCGATCTCCTCCCACCCGTCCTCGTGCTCGAGGCCGAGATGGAGGGCGTTGCCCGCCACCCGCATGCGCCGTGCTCCGGAGGCGAACGGCAGGTCGAGCAGCTCGGCGAGCTCGGGGCCCACCTGGCCGGTGCCGCCGTCGACCGAGTCCTGCCCTACGAGCACGAGGTCGAAGAATCCTTCCCGGCGGAGCGCGGCGGCGAGCGCACGAGCGGTGGCGAGGGTGTCCGAACCGGCGAAGGCGGCGTCGCAGAGATGCACTCCCTCCCCGGCGCCCCAAGCAATCGCCTCCCGCAGCACGTCCTCGGCCGGCGGTGGGCCGAGGGTGAAGACCGTGCACGACCCCTCCGACGATCGGGCCAGCGCGACGCCCTTGGCCACAGCCCGCCGGCAGTACGGGTTCATCTCCAACACGAGGCCATCCCGGCGCAGCCGGCCGTCCGGCTGGAGCTCGAGGGAATCCGGGACGGGCACCTGCTTGGCGAGCACGGCGATGCGCAGCGCCCGCCGGTGATCGTCTAAGGCGTCAGCTTCCAGCACCTCGTGAGTCGCCGGCCTCGTGCCCGCGCCCGACGGCAACGTGGCCCCGAGCAGAGTTGGTGGCGATCGACGCGCTGGCGGTCGGCGAGCCGTGCTCTTCTCCAAATCGTCCACCTCGACGCGTCAAGACCGTTCTTCCCCCGCCGTGCGACGAGTTGTCCGAGACAGTACGGAACGCAGGTGATCGGCCGGTGTCCGGCTCGCACACGTCTGATGAATTGTGTTCGTCAGCGCCGGCAAGGCCCCTTGTCCCACGACGGGCCGCGGAACTGTTACCGCGCCTTGGGCGACGGGTACCGACGATCTCGTGAACCCCGTGCAAGCTGACATCGAGCCGGGCGGAGCCGTGCCTGCGGGGGGCGCGGCCGACCCCGCCGCCACCTTCGCCGCGACACGTGTGTTCCTGCGGCCGCTGGCCAATCCGCTCTCGCTCGGGTTCGTGGGGCTTTTCCTTGCCACCATGCTCCTGACGGGGCTGCAGCTCGGATGGGTCCCGGTGACCGACACCCACATGCTCGCTCTCGCCGTACTGGTCTCCACCTCGACTTTCGCAGTTATGAGTCTGTCGGCTCCTGACGCTTGGGCGTCTTGCGGGTGGGGGTGGCGGGGCGGCTGGGTGAGTTCCCGGTGGTCGCCGGGGACC
>JAJZJY010000091.1 GCA_021809885.1 Actinomycetes bacterium | reverse complement strand
ATCTTCGGTGCCGGGCATGCTCGGTCTCGACGTCGCTCCCACCGTGCGCGCCGAGAAGATGGTACCCCCGGTCGCGTACGGGGTCAGGACCATGTCGATCGGGTTCTTCGTCGACGAGGACCAGCCGGTGATGTGGCGAGGACCGATGCTGCACAAGGCGCTCGAGCAGTTCCTGGTGGACGTGGACTGGGATGACCCGGACTTCCTCCTCATCGACATGCCGCCAGGCACCGGGGACGTGGCCCTCTCGATGGCCCAGTACCTCCCCGCGTCGGAGGTGTACGTGGTGACAACGCCGCAGCCTGCTGCCAGGCGTGTCGCCCAGCGCACCGCGTACATGGCCCGCAAGATCAACCTGCCACTGCGCGGTGTCATCGAGAACATGAGTTGGTTCACCGCCGATGATGGCACCCGCTACGAGTTGTTCGGTGCGGGCGGTGGCGAGCAGCTGGCCGGCGAGCTGGGCGTGCCGTTGCTCGGACGGATCCCGCTGGTGCCGGCCCTCCGGGAGGGTGGCGACGTCGGGCGGCCGGTGACGGTCACCGACCCCGGAGGCGAAGCGGCGCTGGCGTTCACGTCCGTGGCCGGCGAGATAGCCGCCCGCGGCCGGTCGAGGATCTTCCGGCCGGAGCTCACCATCACCGGCTGAGCCCCCGCCCCGACAGCTCGCTCAGCTCGTAGGCGCCGGTGTCGACGATGCCGCCCGCCGGGTCGGCGTCGAATGGGTCGCCACCCACTCCGGCACCTGTGCCCACCGGGTCACCTTCGGCCATCTCGTCCATGCTGATCGGGCCGTCGGGGCTCCCGGCGAGGAACTGGCGGATGATCGGATTGCGACTCGAGCTCATCGACGCCTTGGGCCCGAACGCCACCAGCCCCGCTCGGAACAGCAGCCCCATGTGATCTGCCGTTCGCATCACCGACTCGATGTTGTGGGTGACGATGTAAAACGTCGCCCCCGTCTCCGCCTGCGCCTCGCGCACCAGGCGGTCGAGGTAGGCGACCCGCACCGGGTCGAGGCCCGAGTCCGGCTCGTCGAAGAAGATGATCGACGGGTCGAGCACCAGCGCCCGGGCGAGGCCGGCACGTTTGCGCATCCCGCCGGACACCTCGCCCGGCACCTTGTCGAGGTGGGCGACGAGACCGACGAGCTCCGCCTTCTGCAGGACCGCCGCCCGGATCTCCCGCTCGGTCATGCGGGTGTGCTCGACGAGAGGGAAGGCGATGTTGTCGAACAGGCTCATGGAACCGAACAGGGCGCCGTCCTGGAAGAGCACCCCGAACTTCCGCCGGATCCGCATCAACTTGTGCTCCGGCACCCCGACGACCTGCTCACCGTCGATGTAGACTTGGCCCTCCTCGGGTGTGAGCAGGCCGATGATCACCTTGAGGAGCACGGACTTGCCGGTGCCGGAAGGGCCGAGCACCGCCGAGATGCGCCCCCGAGGCACGTCGAAGCTGATGTCGTCGAGGACGGTGTGCGGGCCGAAGCGCTTGGTTACGTGCTGGACCGAGATCGCAACATCGGCAGGGGGCATGTGCAGCTATTCGCCGCCGTAGCGGCCGGCGCCTGCCTCCAGCGCACCCCTCCGACGGTAGGAAAGGCGCGTCGACCCGTCGAATAGGAGACCGGCCCAACCAGACGTGCGGGGGAGTGGCGTGACGTACGGGAAGCTGACCCAGACGACGAGGGACGACCTCGAGGTGCCGACGCTGCTCGGCCCCGGGGCGACCCGAGCGGTGGCAGGCGTCGGCCGGGGCTTCGCTGACGGGCTCGCCTCCTTTGGCGACCTGTGCGCCATGACCCTCGACGCCGTGTGGCTCACCGGCCGCGCCATCGCCAGGCGCAGGTTCCCGTGGCGGGAGTTCGTGTACCAGGCGTGGTTCCTCGCCTCCGTGTCGGTCGTGCCCTCGATCCTCATCGCCGTCCCCATCGCCCTCGTCATCGTCATCGAAGTCGGCAGCCTCGCCAACCAGATCGGCGCCACGTCGTTCATCGGGGCCGTCGATGCCATCGGCACCGTGCGTGAGATCGCCCCGATCGTCACCGCGCTGCTCCTCTCCGGCGCCGGCGGCTCGGCCATGTGCTCCGACCTCGGTGCCCGCACCATCCGGGACGAGATCGCCGCGCTGGAGGTAATGGGGATCGACCCGATCGAGCGCCTCGTTGCCCCACGCGTGCTGGCCACGGTCGTCGTCGCCGTGCTCCTCAACGGCATTGTCGCCTTCGCCGGCATCATCTCGGGCTACGTGGCCGCAGTCACGATCCTCGGCAGCACGGCGGGCGGCTTCCTCGGCTCGTTCAGCATCTTCGCCCAGCCTTCGGACATCATCGAGTCGGAGATCAAAGCCGTCATCTTCGCTGTGATCGCCGCCTCCGTCGCGTCCTACAAGGGGCTGCGCGTGAAGCGGGGCCCCGCCGGCGTCGGCGAGGCCGTGAACCAGTCGGTGGTGATCACCGGCGTTGTCCTGTTCCTCGTGAACCTGCTGGTGACCGACATCTTCCTCGTGATCGTCCCTCCGAGGATCGTGTGACGGCCCCCAGCCCCGCTCCCACAGCGGGCCGCTTGCAGGCGACCGCCGGCGGAGTTGCCGCGCAGCTGCGGTGGCTCGGCCTGCTGCTGGTGTTCGTCCTCCGGATCGTCGTGTCCGTCCCGCGCGTAGCGGTCCACCACCGCCGTGAGGTGTACCGGCTCCTTGCTGAGATCACATTCGGCGGTGGGCTGCTGGCCGTAGCGGCGAGCACGGTGCTCGTCGTCGGGATCCTTTCCGCCGCCCTCGGTGTGCAGATAGGCCTCGAGGGCTACCAGGGCCTGCAGATCATCGGCCTCGGCCCGCTCGCCGGTTTCCTCTCGGCGTTCGGCAACACCCGGGAGCTGGCGCCGCTCATCACCGGGTTCGGCCTCGCCGCCCAGGTGGGCTGCAAGTTCACGGCCCAGCTCGGGGCCATGCGGGTGACCGAGGAGATCGACGCCCTCGAGGTGATGGCCATCCCCTCGCTGCCGTACCTGGTCACCACCCGCCTCCTCGCCGCGCTGATCGCCGTCGGTCCCCTGTACCTGATGGCGCTCTCCGGTTCCTACCTGGCGACGCAGTTCACGGTCATAGCCGTTGCCCACCAGGGGAGCGGGACGTACATGCACTACTTCCGGGAGTTCCTCACACAGAAGGACATCTTCCAGTCGGTCATCAAGGTCTACGTCTTCGCCGTGCTCGTGACCATCATCCACTGCTACTACGGGTTCACCGCCAGCGGCGGACCCGAAGGCGTTGGCAAGGCGACCGGCCGGGCCATCCGGGCGAGCATCGTCACCATCAACTTCAGCGACATGCTCATGACGCTGCTGTTCTGGGGCACCTCGAGCGGCGTGAAGGTCTTCTGATGGCCGTCGCCACCGCCGCGGGCAGGGAGCGTGCGGTCCGTGCCCGCCGGCGGGCTGCGGGAACCACCGTCCTCGGCGTGGTGCTCGTGGCCCTGCTCGTCGGGACGGTCGTCACAGTCCTGGAGACCTTCAGCGGGGCCTTCACGCAGTACGTGCCGGTGGATGCCGTGGTAGCGGGGAACGGGAACGCGGTCCAGAAGGGCAGTCAGGTCATCTACCGCGACGTGCCTGTCGGCGTCGTCGCCGGCGACGGTCGGGTCCATGCGGGCGGAGTGGAGGTTCCGCTGCACATCATCCCCGACCGGGCCGGCTCCATCCCCGCCGACGTCACAGCGACGGTCGAGCCGGTCACGGTCTTCGGTACCGAATATCTCGTGCTCCAGGCACCCGCCCACCCCGCCGGCCGGCTCACCGCCGGCGACGTGGTGCCCGCCGCCGCTCCCGTGACGGGCGCCAACGTGCAGGGCGCCGTGTCGAGCCTCGACTCGATCCTGCGCGCCCTGCACCCCGCCGAGCTCGATACGGCTCTCACCGCCATCGCCACCGCCCTGCGGGGTCAGGGCAGGGGCATCGGCCGGACGCTCGTGTCCATCGACCACTACCTGGCGACCATGCTGCCCCACCTGCCCCTGCTCGAGGCCGACCTCGGGCTGCTCGCCCCCGTCGCCGACCAGGTGGCGGCATCGGCCCCGCAGCTCGTGGGAAGCCTGTCCAACCTGGCGGTGGCTGCCCGGACGATCACCGCCAACGCCGGGGTGATGAGCACCGCTCTCACCGGCGGCGCCGCTGTCGCCGGTCAGCTGTACGCCCTGCTCGCCCCGACCGAGCGGCCCCTCGAGCAGATACTGGCTGCCGCCGGACCGTTCCTCTCCGACCTGTCCCAGAGCCCCACGGAAGTGGCCCAGATCGTGACTGGGCTCCAGCGCTGGGCTACCTCGTGGTCAGCGGCGGAGAGCAGCGGACCGTACCTGTCGTTCTCCACGTCCGTGCCGATCGCCAACGCCACCGACCTGGTCTTCGCCGCCCTCGGCGCTCCTGGCACGGCCGGCCCGTCGGGGTTGGCCGCCGGTGCGCTCGGCCCCTCCCACGTGGACCCGGCCACCTACCGCTCTCGGGCGGTTCCCATCACAGCGTCCTCGGTGCGGGTCCAGCCGGCCGTGCTCACCGCGGCCGAGGTACGGGCGATCGGGGCCTTGGCGACCGGACTGCGCCACGGACACCCCCCGGCGTCGGCGGATGTGGCCGCCGTGTACCTGGGACCGCTGCTCTCCGGCCTGGTCCAGTCATGACGCACTTCCGGGTCACGGTGGTCAAGCTGGTCGTGTTCGCCGTCGTGTCGGTGGTGCTCACCTCGGTGGTGGTCACCACCCTGCTCGACCTCAACACCTCCACCACCCGCGGCTACCGGGCGGTGTTCACCAACGCCAACGGCTTGCAGGCCGGCGACATCGTCGCCGTTGCCGGGGTCGAGGTCGGCAAGGTCAACGCCGTGGCGCTGGTGCACGACCGGGCGGTGGTGTCGTTCCGCGTCAACGACGCCCAGCGGCTCACCACGACCACCGACGCCATCGTCGGGTTCGAGAACCTGCTCGGCAACCGGTACCTCATGTTGTCGCAGGCGGCGCGCCCGGGCCGCCTCCTGCCGGGCGGTGCCACCATCCCCGCCGCCCGGACCAGCGCCGGCCTCGACCTGACGGAGTTGTTCAACGGCTTCCAGCCCCTCTTCGCCGCCCTGACTCCCCGCCAGGTCAACCAGCTCACGGCATCGATCATCCAGGTCTTCCAAGGCCAGTCCAGCACCCTCGCCGGCCTGCTCGACCAGACGGCTGCCCTCACCACCAACCTCGCTGATCGCGGGCAGCTCATCGACCAGGTCATCGGCAACCTGACTCCCCTCCTGCACTCGGTGAGCGGTCAGGACCGCAAGCTGTCGTCGCTCATCGACGGCCTCACCGGCTTCGTCAGCGGGCTGGCAGGTCAGCGCGGCCAGCTCAACGCCGCCATCGTCGGCGTGGGGGACCTGACCACGCACCTGTCGCAGATCCTCGGGCAGGCGCAGCCTGCGATCAACGGCGACATCAGGGGCCTGTCGGCGGCGTCGGCTGTCCTCGCCCGCAACCAGGCAACGCTGCGGGCGACCCTGCGGAACCTCACGCCGTTCCTCGCGACGCTCGCCAAGGTCACCGACTCCGGCAACTACCTGAGCGTCTACATCTGTGACCTGACCATCCACACCTCCGGCGCCGTCCGAGTGTCCCTCGTGCCCGGCGTCACCGGGACACTCCAACTGCCGACCGGCCCCGTCGGCAACCCGGCCGACCACACGGGGACCTGTCGATGACCGCCGTCGAAGTGCTGCGCTGGCGCCCCAAGGTGCTGCGGCGCGAGCGGGTGCCCATGCGCAAGTTCCGGGAGCGCAACCTGAGGGTCGTCGCTGCCGTCACGGCCAGCGTCCTGATCGCCACCGTGGCGTTGTCGTTCAACCTCTCCCGCATCCCCGTCCTCGACGGGACCCGCACCTACCGGGCCCTCTTCGCCAACGCCGGCGGGTTGTCCACCGGGGACATCGTGACGGTGGCGGGCGTGCGCGTCGGGAAGGTGACCGGCCTGTCCCTCGACAACGGTGAGGTCCTCTGCAGCTTCACCGTCGCGTCGGGCGTCCGGATCGGCACGACCAGCTCCGCCGCCATGAAGGTGCTGACCCCCATTGGCCAGGAGTACCTCGAGATCTCCCCATCCGGCCCCGGCAGCTTGACACGCCCCATCCCCGAGAGGCGCACGACGATCCCTGCCACCCTCGTCAGTGACCTGAGCACGCTGTCGGCGGAGGCGGGCAAGATCGACATCCCCCAGCTCGTCCGGTCGCTCGACGCCACGACGGGCACCCTCTCGGGGATCCCGAAGGCGACGGTTGCCGGCGCCCTGTCCGGGCTCGCCCGGTTCTCGACGATCATCGCCCGCCGCCAGCAGGACCTGTCGACCCTCCTCGCGTCGGCTTCCCGCGTCGCCGGCGTCCTGGCCGCCCACCGCGTCGAGCTCGTGCGGCTGGTGGGACAGGCCACCCTGGTGCTTCAGGTCCTCGAGCAGCGGCGGGCCGACATCCAGCAGCTGCTCGCGACCACGGCGAGCATGGGGCACTACCTCACGCAGGTGCTGACCGGCAACCAGTCGCAGCTGCGGACGATGCTGACCAACCTCGACGCCGTCTCGGCAGTCCTCGCCCGCGACAGCAGCGATCTCGGCCGCGCCCTCCCGCTCCTCGCCGCCTTCTCCCGCTACAGCGCCAACGTGACCGGCTCGGGTCCGTTCGCCGACTTCACCCTGCCGACGATGCTCATCCCCGACAACGTCATAGCCCAGTGTGCTGCGATGAAGTTGACCGACCCGCTGAAGGGGTGCCGGGTGTGAGGACCTCCCAGCGCACCTGGCTCGCCGCCACTGTCGCCGTCGTCGTCCTCGCCGCCAGCGGCATCGCCTCGGCGGTCGCCCTCGGCCACGGGCGGACCGTCACGATCACCGCCGACTTCCCGGAGGCCCCCGGCCTCTACGAGGGCAACCACGTCGACGTGCTCGGGATCCCCGTCGGGACGGTCACGGCGATCATCCCGCACCCCCGGTACGTCGAGGTGCGCATGACCGTCCCCTCCAGCGTGGCGATCCCCGCCGGCGTGTCGGCACTCCTCGAGGCGCCGGACGTCGTGAACGACCGCTTCGTCGAGCTCGACCCGGCCTACAAGGGCGGCCCGCGCCTCGCCAGCGGCGCCGTCATCCCCTTGTCGCGCACCGCCGTGCCGATCACGACCGACCAGATACTCGGCAACCTCGACCACCTGGTGCGCGACCTCGGCCCAAGCGGCGCCAACCGCCACGGCGCCGTCTCCGCGGTGATCGCCCAGCTCGCCCGGGTCTTCGGGGGTAACGGGGCCAACCTCAACCGCTCGATCGCCGGCGCCGGCGCTGCGCTGGGCGCTCTCGGCAGGGACGGGCCCCAGCTGACAGCCCTCATCAACGACCTGGCCGCCTTCACCCGTACCGCGGCGGCCGACTCCGGGCCGTACCAGACGTTCATCGACGACCTGGCGGCCGTGACCAGCGAGCTCGCCGCCGACAGCAGCGACATCGGCAGCGCTCTCCACAACCTGCAGACCTCGCTCGCCGCCATCGCCAGCTTCGTGGCCGCCAACCGGGGACAGATCGGCGTCGCGGTGGGGCACCTCGAGACCTTCTTCGCCGAACTGGCCCGCCGGCAGAGAGCGCTTGCCGCCACCATCGGCGCGGCGCCGACCGCCCTGTCCAACCTCGTCGGCGCCATCGACATGAAAGCCCCCGGGGGCCCGGCGCTCGTTGCCCGCTACGACCCGACGACCGGATCGACGGCGCTCGTCCACCAGGTCTGCGGCAACACCCTGCTGCGCCTGCTCGTCGTCACCATCGGCAACCCCACCAAGGCGACGCCGCTCGATGTCGTGTGCGGGTTCAGCTCCGTCATCGAGAACCTGGGCGTGCCCCCAGGAGCGCCGTCCGGCCCGGCGACCACCCTGCAGACCCTCACGGGAAGGCCGTGATGCGGCGCGCCCTGATCCTGGCCGGAGCCCTCGGCGCCGCGGTGCTCGTCGGGGGCTGCAACGTCAGCCTGCAGTCGCTACCGAAGTACTCGAGCATGAAGGGCCCGTTCTACACGGTGCGGGCCACCTTCTCCGACGTCCTCAACCTGCCAGCGGAGGCCCAGGTGCGCGAAGGTGTGGCCACCATCGGCCAGGTGGCGGCCATCACCGCCCATGACTTCTCGGCCGTCGTGACCCTGCAGATCCAAGAGGGTGTACACCTGCCCCTCGGGACCCGGGCCATGGTCCAGTTCGACGACCCCCTCGGCAACGAGTACATCGAGATGGTGCCGCCGACCCGGCCCCCCAAGGGCTACCTGGCCAACGGTGCGACGTTGACCGAGGCCCAGACGGGAGCCGCTCCGAGCGTCACTGACACCATGGCAGCGCTGTCGACCGTCCTCAACGGCGGTGGCATCAACCAGCTGCACACCATCATCAGCCAGCTCGACCTGACCCTGAACGGCAACCAGCCACAGATCAGGGACCTCATCGCCAAGGTCGAGGCCACGTTTGGGTCCCTGGCTGCTCACTCCGCTGACATCGATGCCGCCATCCGCGCCGTCGCCGCGATGGCGACGCAGCTCGAGGCCGGCCAGCCGCAGATCGTCGCAGGCATCGATGCCCTGGCCCCGGCGGCAGGGGTCCTCGCCGCCGAGAACACCCAGTTGCGGCAGCTGCTCTCGAGCGTCAACCGCCTCGCCGGCGTGGCCGACGGCATCGTCAACACCAGCAGCCGCAACACCGTGAACGACATCGAGGCGCTCCTTCCCGTCGTCGACCAGCTCGTAGGGGTGGACAGGCAGCTCGGCCCGGCGCTGGCGGCCCTGAGCCGCTTCGAGGCGTTGACGCCCAAGGTCGCACCGGGCAGCTCCCTGCAGATCTCCCTCAGCGCGACCGCCGCCTTCGGGACGAGCGCGACGGCGGACCTGCGCGGCCTGCCGACCAACGGGCCTGCCGTCCTGCTCGAGGCGGCGCTGCCGTGAACCGCTCATTGCTGCTCCGGGTCGGCGCCCTCGTCGCCGTGCTCGTCGCCAGCGTCTGGTACATCGGCTTCGATGTGATCGGATGGCGCCTCGGTGCCCAGGCGTATCCCGTCACCGTGCTGCTGCCCCAGGGTGGCGGCATCTACACCGAGGCCGACGTCACCTACCGGGGCGTCACTGTCGGGCGCGTCGTGAGGCTGGAGCTGACCCCGACCCACGTAGCGGTCATCGCCGACATCAACCCCGGAGTGCTGATCCCGGCGGACACCGCCGCCCACGTGCGCCAGATGGACGCCGCGGGCGAGCAGTACCTCGACCTCGTCCCCGAGGCTGCGGGGGGACCATACCTGCACGCCGGCAGCGTCATCGCCGCGTCGCACACGACGATCCCCGTCGCCATCTCCCAGGTCTTGGCCGACACCTCGCGCCTACTCGACAGCATCAACGCCCGCCAACTCGACACGGTGGCCAGCGCCCTCGGCACCGGCTTCGCCGGCACCGACCGGCAGCTGCGCACCATCGTCGTCGCCGGCCAGTCCCTGTTCCACGCCCTTCAGTCCGCGTCTGGAGCGACCATCGACCTCATCGTCGCCGGCCGGACCGTCCTCGACGCGGCCCGCAACACCGATGCCGCCTTCGGGCGCTTCGCCGCAGGTCTCGACGCCCTCTCGGCGCAGCTCGCCCGATCCGCCCCCGACTTCCAGGCGCTGCTGCACAACAGCGTCGCCGCCGAGCAGCAGGGCAGCGCCCTGCTCGCTCAGTACTCGGCGCAGATGCGCTCGCTCACCGACCACCTCGGCGCCGTCTCCGGCGTCACCCTCGCCGAGCAGCCGGAGCTGAAGGCCCTGCTCCAGGTCCTGCCGGTGTTCGCCGGCGAGATCGGCGCCGTCGTGCGTGGCGGCAGCCTCCACACCGTCCTCGACTACAACACCAACTCTCCCGTCTGCTCGTACATCAGCGGGCAGGAGACACCGCTGCCGACGCAGAAAGTCAGCACACCGGCGCTCAACCGGACCTGCAAGCTCTCGAGCCCCGTACGCGGGGGGGGATGACAACCATGGCCACGCCCACGATCACCGCAGCGGACCCGGCCCAGGAACGCCCTGAACCCGACCCCCGGGCACGCGCCGCTGCAGAGGCACGCGCGCTGCTCCGGGCTGCCGAGCCCGCTGCCGTCGCCGAGCCCGCTGCCGTCGCCGAGCCCGCTGCCCGCCCG
>JAJZJY010000090.1 GCA_021809885.1 Actinomycetes bacterium | reverse complement strand
GGCCGGTCCGGCTCGGATGGAGGTGGCAGGCCCGGCGCCCAGGCGCGCCCTTGTCCCGAGGCCGGCGTTTCGGGAAGTGAATCTTCGGAGCCTGGTGTCGTCCGTTGGGCAGGTCCCGACCGTTAGTTAGAGAGGGTGTATGACTTCGGACCCACCGGATCGACTCGTGATCGGGCTGCTCGTCCAGGCCGAGCGCACCGCGGCACGCCTCGTCGGGGCCGCCGCGGCGGAAGACATTGCGAGCGAGACGGTCACCCGGGCGCTCGTGCGCTGGAGGAGGGTCTCCGGGTACCCGCACGCGTGGGTCACGAGGGTCGCGACGAACCTGGCGATCGACACGCTCCACAAACAGCACAGGCCGCCGCCCGGGCCGGGATCGTGCCCGCAGGGGACCTTCGAGGCCGACGCCGTCCAGCGACTGGACGTCGTGCGGGGCCTGCGGCACCTGTCGCGCCGCCAGCAGCAGGTCGTCGTGCTGCACTACCTGGTGGGACTCACCGACGAGGAGGTCTCCGAGGTGCTGGGCGTGACCGTACCCACGGTGAAGACCCATCTTGGCCGGGCGCTGAGCGCGCTGCGGCGCCTGGATGGAGTGGAGAGCGAGGAGGCTCGATGATTCCGGCGATCCCACCCGATCATGATGAGACACAGCGGGCCCAGACGAAACTGGCGGCGGTCAAGACGGCGGCTCGCCGCCGTCGCCGGCGCCGACGGGTCGCGCTCGGCGCAGCCACCGGGATCGCGTGTGCTGCCGTGGCGGTCGCGGTCTGGCTCGTCCCCTCCGGGCGGCCGTCCGAAGTCCAACTCGTCGGCCCGCCGACCACGAGCACGATCCCCTCCACGACGACCGCTCCCTCCAAGCCATCGACCGGGAATCTGGTCGGACCCTGGGACGCCAGGACCGTCGGCGGGCCGGCCGGCCACGGCACCCCGCTGGCCGGGACGAGCAGCTCGTTGTACGTGGCCGACGGCAAAGCGATTCTGCGAGTCGACCCGGCCACGGGCGCGGTGCTGGCAACACGAGCCGTGAGCAGCGAAGCCGCCGGCACCGCGGTCATCGTCGGTCACGCTCTCTGGACCGCCAACGCAACGGCCAACGGCAACCTCCACCTGCGAAGCCTCAACCTGACCACCCTCGCACCCGAAGCCTCGATCACCGTCGCCCCACCCAGAGGCGCACGCGCCCACAACCCTGTCGCCCTCACGGCCAACACCCACGACCAGCGCCTCTACGTCGCCATCGGCGACACCGTCACCGTGATCGACGCCGCCAACCACCGCGCCACCCACCACTACGCGGTCACAGGGGCCCCGATCGGGCGGCTCGCGGTCAACCCGGCCGACACCAAGCTGTATGTCGACCACTTCAGCAACGCCCCCGATCGCGTGACCGTCGTCGACCCCAACGACGGCGCCGTTGTCGCTTCCCCGATCCAGATGCCAGGCGGCCTCGGGATCTACTCCATCGCCGCCTCCCCAGGCGGCCTCTGGGTCGCCACCGGTGGTGGCATGGGTGAGTGGATCGAGTTCATCGCCAACTCCAAGGCCCCCCAACAACACGCGCCACTCACCTCCGGCGGCGGCGGACTCCCCGTCACGAGCACGATCACCGGCAACGTCGTCTGGCTGGGCGGGACCAGCAAGGTGGTCTGCGCCGACCCGGTCACCGGAGCCGTCCGGGCCAGCGCCCCGGTCCCAACCCCCAGCAACGACGCCGCCAACATCACCTTCCTCACCCCCGCCGGCGGTCACCTGTTCGCCAACTACTTCGCTGCCGCCGGACCCAGCCACTACCTCATAGAACTCACCCCACCCGCTCGATGCACGCCCACCTCCCCCTGAGAACCCGACCCACGGCGACGCACCGACCCCAACCCCGGCCCCGGCCCCGGTAGGCCGGGAAGGCAACCACCACGCTGACGTCGGCGAGTTCGCGGGCACCGACACACTGTGCTCGTCGGCACCCGCAGCGAGGCCTGAACCTCGCTCGCGCCCGGCGCCTACCTCGGAATACCCTACGACTCGGCGAGTCGGTCGACGCCCATAATGTTGGCTCCCGAGCGCCAGCACCCGCCGCCGAAGGAAGCGCCGACTCGGCGATCTGCTCGCTTGTCAGAGGTCACCCGCCAAAACGCAGGGCCTGCGGATGAGGCCGGCACCACCCGGCTGGTCGTGTCCCGCAGGTAGTCGCCCTCACCCCGTGGACGGGGCTCTCCGTACGCGGCTGACGGAGGTGTCCACTTGGTGCGATTCGTCTTGGACCGACCAGCGGGACGGAGCTACAACTCGAGCCCAGCTGCGTCCCTACCGATGGTGGCACCCTCTGCAGGGACGGTGTGCTGCTGACGCCGGGCTGCTGCCTGCCGCTGTCGAATCGCCTCGCTGTCGAGCTGTTTCCGCTCGTCGACCGGAACCGAGCTGCGAACGTGATCGATGGCCCGGAGCCGCTGGCCAAGAGTGGCGGCCCTGACGGTCTCCTCCTCCCGCTGTGCGGTCCGGTTGGTCGTCAGTGCGCTGATGGTGCGCTCGGTCTCGTGGGCATGAGCGTCGTTCTGGTCGGCCTCCTGCTCCAGCTGAGCCTGCTTGTTGACGAGCTGCTGCCTCGCGTCGGCAACGACCTGACTGACCTGATCCCTTGCGAGTCCGCCGTCCACGTCACGCCCGGTGTGCTTGCGCAGATCGCGATAGCGGGCCTGGGCCTCTTCGACCTGGTGCCGGCGTCGCCCGAGTAGACCGGGGCCGCCCTCGACTATGCGGGCGGCGCCGGCTTGGGCCTCCAGTGCGGCCCCCAGCTGTTGCCAGCGTGCCGTATCGTCGATCCCCCGGCCAACGACGGCGGCGGCATGCCGTGCCCGCTCAGCGGAGCGGCGGTCAGCTTGCGCTTTCTCCCTGAGCCCAGCGACCTGCTCGGCATGGGTGTCGTCTCGCATCTTTGTGCTGCGCACGGCCCGGTCCCACTCCCTCCACGCCCGCCGCCGGATGGTGACATCGGGCCATCTCATCGGAGGGCGCTGTTCGCCGGGCTGCCCCTCCCTCCGAGGTGGCTGACCGAGGCGACGCTCTGCACTGGACTCCTGCTGGCGCGCGGCCGGCTGGTGGCTGGCCGCGAGCGGAAGCGCCTCGGAGTTGGCGCGCTCGCGGGCTGCGCTGAGGCCGAGGTCAGCGCCGTCCCGGCCGAGGGCGGCGACGATCCGCGCGACAGCCTGTTCGCGGTCCGGGGCGGCCACGAGCAGACGGTTCGATCTGCGGCCCCTCGACAGGCCGACGTAGAGACCCCGCTGACCGGTCCGCTCGGAAAGCAGGACCAAGGAGTCGTCCCCGGTGTGGCCCTGCCAGCCGTGACCGGTACCGGCACCGGCGCCTTGGACGTGCTCACAGACGTAGCCGGCCGGCAGTCGCCTGGCCTGGTCCTGCTTGTCGCGGCCGACAACGGTGATCGACCCGTCATCGTGCAGCTCTCGGACGGTCCACATCTCGCGGTTCCGCACCCCGAACTGGCGGTCGTTGCGGCGGGTGGCGACGGTATCTCCAGCGCCGATCCGCTGCCCTTCCATGCCGGCGACGGTCGGCCGGTCGGTGCCGAGCGTGAGCGCCCGCTCCGCGTCGTGAACGGCCCGTACCTCGTCGTTGGTGGCGGCGACGACGATCAGGGTGTCGTCGCGGGCGCGGGCGGCGGCGGCCAGGGCCTGCGCGTCGGCGGGGGCGGGGGCCAGGACCACCGCTCCGTGCGGCTCGCCGCTCTCGCCTCGGTCGAACAGCTCCTCGGCGATGGCTCGGCGTTCGTCGTCGCTGGCCGCGGTGAGCAGCCTGTCGAGCAGCCCGGAGTAGTCGGCGTCGATCGCCCACTCCGTCTCGCCGTCGTCGCGAGTGACCGGCCGGACGTGACGGACCACCTCCTCCATCGTGACCGTCTGGTCGTCACCGGCCCACGACACGGCGGTGTCCATGACGCCGCCGCGGCCGACCTGTGCGAGTTGGCGAGGGTCGCCGACGAGGCGCAGATGCCATCCCTGGTCGGAGGCGAGCTGGACGAGCGCTGCGGCCTCGGGGACGGCGAGCATCCCGGCCTCGTCCACGACCAGGACACTGGTGGCGGGCGCAGCGTAGGGCTCTCGCGGTCCGGTCCACGCCCGCTCGCTACCGTCGGGCGCGACCTCTACCTCACCAAGGGGGAGCTGCCTCCACGACCCGTCTCCGTCCCGACGCCAGCCGTGCTCCATGAGGAGTCGGTGCACGCTGTCGGCCGGGATGCCGACCGCGTCCGATACCTCCCCAGCGGCCCGCAGGGTCGGCGCCACGCCGATCATGCACCGTTCCTCGCCGTCCAAATGCTCGCGCGCCGAGCGCAGCATCGTCGTCTTGCCGGTCCCGGCGCGTCCGACGATCACCCCGATGCGGGATGCCCCGCACACGAGTGCGGCGGCGTCCGCCTGCTCGGCGTTGAGGCCAGCGGCGACGGCCCGTCGCCGGGCGGAGCCTGACACTCCGCCCGGCCCGGCGAGCTGGCGGAAGGCCTCCTCGAGCTGGTCGTGCTCTCGCTCGACCCGCTCGGAAGTGAGGTGCTTGGTCGCTCGGGTGGGCAGGCGGTCACCGTCGAGGACGCTGTGCATGCGCGCAGCCATGGCGATCTCGACCTGGTCGACCATTACCGCAACCCGCTGAGGGCTGTCCGCGACGTTGGCGGCGATCCCGGCGGCCCGTGCCGCCCTCCCGGCGGCTGCGCGTATCTGCCCCAGGTTCCACGCGGACGCCTGGCCCTCGAGGTCGGCGACAGCTGCGTTGGCGACCTGCTCGACGTTCACGTCGGCCCATGATCCCGTCTTCGCCGGTTCGAGAGCAGGACCGGCCCCTGGCAGGATCGGGTCGTAGCCGAGCCCGGCCAGACGTTCCCGTGTACGGTCCGCCAGGTCGGCGTAGGTGTCCTTGCCGGGACGGCCGTCGCGCCAGCCGATCGTGTCCCACATGGCCCGCAGCTCGGCTGGCGGGGTAGCTCCGGGATGTTCGGCCCGCCACTGCTGCTCGTATTGCTCCCGGTTTCCGGCGATCTGACCGTGCCGCTGCGAGAACGGTGGGAGGAGCGACTCCAACTGGGCGATACGGCCTTCCGGGGTTGTCGTGTAGCCGTGCTCACTGAGCCAGTCGAGGCGCTTCGGGTGGGTCACATAGACCGCGTAGGCGGCCTCGCGGGCGGCGATCAGGTCCGGCATCGCCGGCCGGGTCCACAACCCCCGCCAGGTGCCGGCCGAGTCCCTCACTCGAACGCTGATCAGGCAGTGCTGGTGGAGGTGCGGGTCCCCGGCGCGGGACGCCTCGTGCTCGACGTGCGCGGCCTGGATCGTCACGTCCCCCTGCTCGACTTGGGCGCCTCGACCGCCGACCCGTGTGACTGCTCGCCGAGAGAAGTCCGCGAGCATCGCTGCGCGCATGTCGTCCATCACCTGCCTCATCACCTGGCGGTACTCGTCGTTGACAGTCGCGAGAATGGAGTCGCCCTTTTCCGCGGTGATGGTGGCGTCGATCGTCGTCAACTTCCCGGTCCGCCGACGTCATCCGGGACGCCGCTGAGGCGGGCATCAGCCAGCGGACCCTCTACCGGGCGGCGGAGCACGCCGGGATCGTCCGCTCCGGTCGCGGTGGGACCGGACGGTGGGCCTGGCCCACGCCCGACTGACCACACCCCCAACTACGCCCTCCCTCCTGGCCCCAGGTTCGCCCGGGGCCGCTCAACGCCCCAAATTGCCACAACTCGCGGCGCAGCCGGACATGAAAGACGACCTCGTAGCACCACATGACGTCGATTTGCCAAGACGCCAGCATGGTTGGCGATTTCGACGACCCCGCTGACCTGGGATTCGCCATTTTGCCAAACTGCCACGACGTTGCTCGGGCCGGGGGCCTTGGCAGTTTGGCAAAATGGCAAAAGGGACGACCGCAGGCGACCCTCTCGCCGGTGCCTCGCGAGCCGCCGACGGGGATCGCCGCAAGCAGGCCGCCGGTGCGTTACTCGACGGCCACCTCTGGGTTGCGGGAGGCGTCGATGAGAGCCACCCGCCCACCGCCAAGTGGAGGAGGTTCCCCAGCGCCACCATGAGGTCAACCCATCCCATCGTCATCGCGGGCGGCACCGTCTGGTGCGACCCGGATCATCCAGCCCTGACCGCAAGTGCCGAGTTAGCCGAACTTCTGGCTATACTTTGCCCATGACGAGCGTACCGCTGGGCGAGGCGAAAGACCGCCTCTCGGAGTACATCGCCGGTGTGGAACGCACACACGACCGGGTGATGATCACCCGGCACGGGCGTCCCGCCGCCGTCCTCGTCTCCCCCGACGACCTCGCCGCGCTCGAAGAAACGGTGGACATCTTGACCACGTCCGGCGCTCGGGAAGCCATCGCCGAGGGTCTCGCCGACCTGGCGGCCGGACGCGTGGCGGACAACGAGGCCCTGCGGGCTCGCTTCGCTCCTCGTTGAGCAACCCGTACGAGGTTCGCATCTCCGCGCGAGCGGAGCGCGATCTGCTCCGCCTCCCCGAGAAGATCGGTGCTGCCTGTCTGGATTTCATCTTCGGTCCACTGGCCGGTGACCCGCACCGGCTCGGCGGGGTGCTGAGCGGCCAGCTGACCGGCCTGCTCTCCGCTCGACGCGGAAGCTACCGCATCATCTACAGCGTCGACGACGAGCTGTTGCGCATCGACGTCGTTCACATCGATCATCGAGGTTACGTCTACCGCTGAGCCATCCTCGGGTTGGCTCGGGGAGTCGAGACGCGCCGGGCAAGCACCACCCCCTGTCCCCGAGCGAGGGAGCGGGATCGCCACGAGTGCGGCACCCGGTTCGCTACTCGACGGTCACGCTCTGATCGCCGAAGTCGGCGACGACGCGGAGCTTTCCGCCGAGCGCCTCGATGTAGGAGCTCAGGGTCCCCATCTCGGTAGAAGCCAGCTGCCCGTGCTCGATCTTGCTGACCCGCGCCTGGGAGACCCGCATCATCCCGGCCACGTCGGCCTGGGTCAGCGACTGCTCCTTGCGCAGCTGCGCCAGCCGATGCGCCCGGACGGCCTCGCCGAGCAGCTTGCGCTCGCTGGCGACCGCCTGCTCGTCGAGTCGGCCCGCGGCATCCTTCCTGACTTGCTTCCACTCTCTAGCCATCGTCTTCCTCCTTCTCTCGGTACTCGCCTACCAGCCACTTGCGGTAGCGGACCTCGGCCAGCGGCACGTGCTGGACGTACCACTGTCTCCAGTTGCCGCCCTTGTCCCCTGCGGTCAGGACGACGGCCTGGCGGTCGGGGTCGAAGACGAACAGCATCCGGATCTCCGACCTCCCCGACGAACCGGGCCGCAGCTCCTTCAGGTTGTGCAACTTCGATCCTTTGATGCGGTCGACCGCCGGACGACCGAGCGTGGGACCTACCTCTTCGAGGAGGTCCAGCGCAGCGGCCACCAACACGGCGGACTCGGGGTCGTCGTCGACCATGGCCAGGAACCAGGCTTCGACCTCGTCGAGGAGGATCACGCTCCACGCCACGATCGGCCATCTTACAACACTCGGGTTATACAACTCACTCATTGTGCTGGGCGGGCGAGGGGGAGAGGGCCTGGGTCGAATCGGTTGCGGCGAGGGGGAGCCTCAGGGGGAGCCATCCTGCGTTGATTCGGGTGTTGGCGGGGTTTAGGGCGTCGTCCCGCATAGGCATCTACCAGCACTATTGCGTTGCCGTGGGTGACCGGGTTGGGCCTGGCGTCGCATGGCATGCAAGAGGTTCGTGGGTTCGATTCCCATCGCCTCCACTCACTCCCTGACCAGGGGTTTTGCGCCGGAAGGGTGGCCGGTGCAGCAGTCCGGACGAGGCCTCGTGCGCGATCCGTGCGCGAAGGATTCCCGGCATTGACGGTCACGGCCGGTCGCCGGCGGGGTCGATGCCGGCGCTGCGAGCGGCCCGCGCGAAGACCTTCCGCACGTTGGACGGGTCCAGCGGTGTGCCCATCTCGGTGCAGAAGACCAGCCCCTGATCCATCCAGAACCCACCTGCGGCGCGGCGCTCGGAGTCCTGGCCGCGCCGGTGGGCGACCAGCGCGGCGGCGAGCGTGGGCGGTATCGCGAGGGTCCGCTCCCCCGCCGTCGGACGCTACACCGGACCTCGGTACAGCGAGGAGTCCGGTCGGCGCTTCATCGACCCAGTGACCGACAGGGTGGGCGGCTCGCTGTCGACGTCGAGGTCGCTCCAGAGCAAGCCGGTGAGCTCGCCCGGGCGCAGCCCGACGAGGAGGCCGGTGACGACCAAGGCGTGGAGTCGCTCGGCGGCCGCCGCGTCGAGGAGGCTGCGGGCCTCCACGGCGGTGAACGACCGCCGGCGGGGCGTCGGCTCGCAGCGGGGCATGATCGACTGGCGGGCGGCGTTGCGGGTGACCAGCTGGCGGCGCTCGGCGTGGGACAGGGCGTCGCCGAGAACCGTCCTCATGCGACCGACGTAGGACCTCGACAGTCCGGCGGCCGCCCTGCCGGCGAGGAACTCGTCGACCTGCTCGGGGGTCAGGCGGACGATGGGCACCGTCCCCAGTCCCGGCTCGAGGTGGCGGCGGACGACTGCGGCGTAGTTGGCCACCGTGTTGTCCGAGCCGACCCGGTTGGCGACGACAGTGGCGAGCCAGTGGTCGAGCCACTCCCCCAGTGTCGTACGCGCCTCGGCCGGGTCGGCCCAGCAACCCCGACGGATGTCGGTCTCGACCGCGCTCAGCCAGGCGAGGGAGTCGCCCTTGGCTCGGAAGGTGACCGGTGCGACGTGGCGCCGCCCCTGGAGCCAGTAGCTGGCCTGCCACCGGCCGGAGGTGAGCTTGCGGACCGAGCCGAAATGACGCCGGCTACGAGCCCGCGGCGGGACAGCTCGAGGATCGGGGACAGGGACAGGCGCGCTCACGTCAGTTCCTCCGCTGGTCAGGGGGGACGGGAGGCCGGCCGGGCAGCGGGTCGGCGAGCGCTGGATGCGAGCCTCACCGTACTGCCGGCCGACATCTTCCTCCTTGCTCACGCCGGGCGGCGTCCGGGCATCCGGCGGTCGTCGAGCCAGTCGGCGACCTCTGCTGGGTCGAAGCGGACGAGCTTGCCGACCTTCAGGTACGGGACGCGCCGCTCGGCGATGAGCCGGCGGACGTGGCGGGTGGTGATGCCGAGTTGCTCGGCGAGCTGGTCGATGGTGAGGAGGTGGGGGACGGTCTCGATTGTGGTCACGGCATGCTCTCCGTTGTCGTGGTCGTTGTCTGCGAGGACCGTCCCGGTTGCCAGCAGCCCGCCGCGATGGTCCTCTACGAGTAACCACCGTGCGGTCCACCCTATTGACCGTTCACGACCTCACCCGCCTCACACCTCCACCCGCGCCGTCACGCAACATTTCTTCTGACCGCCATTCACCGCTATTGTCCTCCGCTTACCGCTCACCATTTTGCCCCACGACAAGCCTTTCTCCTTCTGGTAGACCAAGCCAATAGCCAGAACACGATTTCAAGCGGTCGCTTGGGATCGGGGCTAACGCTCGTCGGGAGGAGGTGGCAGGCGGGTTGGCTTGGATGCGGATGATGGGGGCGGAGTCGGTGGCTTATCACCGGGCGACGGTGCTCGGGCGCGGGGACGACTTCCCGGGCCAGGCGCTCGCCTACTACGCCTCCCGGGGGGAGACACCACTGGTCTGGGGCGGCGACGGCGCAGCCCGTCTCGGCCTCGCCGGGGCGGTCTCGGCCGAGGCGTACGAGGCGGTCTTCGGGCCCGGCGGGGCGCGCCATCCGGTGTGCGGCGAGCGGCTCGTCGCGTCTCGCCGGCCGGGCATGGAGCTGGTGATCTCGGCGCACAAGTCGGTGGCGGAGTTGCGGCGACCACCGCCCTGTGGCGTGAGCATCTCCACGCCGCGACCCAGACCGGCCGGGTGGCGGCGGCCGCGAAGGCGGGCGAGTTGGGCTACGGGATCGCCGCCGACTACGGCCCGTCGGGACGGCTGCGGCACTGGCGGATCGCCGGCATCCCGGAGGAAATCTCGGAGCTGCACTCGAAGCGGGCGGCGGAGATCACCGCCGCGGTGGAGGAGCGAGGCACCGACGCCTACCGGGCTCGTGGTGTCGCGGCCCGGACCACCCGGGCCGCGAAACGTCATGTTCCCGAGGGGGAGCTGCTGGCCCGCTGGCGGGCGGAGCTGGCGTCGATCGGCTGGTCGGTCGCCGCCGTCAA
>JAJZJY010000089.1 GCA_021809885.1 Actinomycetes bacterium | reverse complement strand
GGGCAGGTCTCGTCTTTGACCGGCGACCCGCCCTTGTCGTTCGTCCATCCGGTGAAGCTCTGGGCCACCAGCCGCCGGACGCCAGCAGCGGCTGCGGCTCGGAGGAGGTTTCGGGTCCCCTCGGTGCGCAGCCGGTTGGTGGCGGCGAACGCCCGGTCGAAGCGGCGGAGGTTCGACACGCCGGCGAGCGCCGTCATCTGGTGGACGAGCACCTCCGGGCGGGCCGCGCTGAGCGCGTCGCGCACCGAGCTCGCGTCGAGCCCGTCCATCACCACCGCTTCGGCACCCATGGCCCTGATCTCGCCCAGCCTGGCAGAGAGGCGAGCCGAGACGACCACTTCGTGGCCCTCGGACACCAGCATCGGGACCAGCTGGCGGCCGATCACCCCGGACCCACCTGCCACGAACACCCGCATCGGCTTCCCCTTCCTGCTGCGCCACGGCTCCCACCTTCTAGACACCGAACGGCCCCGTGCTGTGACATCCGGGCATCGAACCACGCTTGCTCGCCACTCGATCTGACCGAGGACTCGAGCTGTGCGTGGCGAGCATTGACGCGGCGCACCGGCTTACGCCATCTGTGCGCGCCTCGTCCCCGAGTACCGGATGGTGGATCGAGCTTGTCGGTGCCGAGAATGCCATCCATCGCCTGCGACCAACACGTTGACGGCTGGCGTCGGACGCGGCTCGAGGCGCTGAGCTCTGCTGACCTGGTGACCGTCACGGGCGGGATCGGCGACGTGGGAGCGAGGAGCCGCGGTGGGCTGATGGCGCGAGTCGACCCCAGCCAGCTCGCCCGGCTGTGTGCTCGGCCGCACACCCAGCCGTTCGAGATGCGCGACGTCGAGATGAAGAGCTGGCTGCGCGTGGACGGTGAAGGCCTGCGTACCAAGCGCCAGCTTGAGCCGTGGGTCTCCCGTGGGGTCGCATACGCCCGCTCCCTGCCACCGAAGGGCTGAGAAGTCACGCACCAGTCCCCGTCTCTGCGTCCGTGTCGCAGAAGACGATCGCTGGCCGGGGCACGACGAGCTACCAGACGAAGGGGATGAGCTTCTTGGTTCGCTCGCTGTAGGTGGTGTAGCCGGGCAGGTCACGTCGAAGAAGCTGCTCCTCGGCCGCGATGCGCCGGCCGTAGGCAACACCGAGCAGCCCGGCGATGAGGGCGACGACGGGCACACGGCGCGAGGTGAGGGCGAAGCCGACCCAGGTCAGGAGGGACCCCAGGTAGCCGGGGTGGCGGATCAGCCGATAGGGGCCGGCGTCGACGACGGCTTGCTGGTCGTCGCCTTCGACAACACGAAGCGTCCGCGAATAGGAGCGCCCCAGCGTTCGCATCGACCACGCCCGCCATGCCAGACCCGTCGCCTCCACCACCAGCCCAGCGGGCGCCGCGGCTGGCGACAGTGGCCGTCCCGGGAGCCACCGGGCCAGGAGGGGGACCTCAACGGCCAGCCCGTAGGCGGCGATGATCATCTGCGTGGTTCCTCGGTCGTCGCCCGAGGCTTTCAGATTGGAGGGTTCGCCGGGCTGACGAAGAAGTCGCTCCAGCACGAAGAACCCGGCGAGGCCCCCGTACCCAGCGGCAAGCCAGCGAGTTTCGCCCCAGCCACAGCGTCGACGTGCAGGCACGCTCGCCAGCATGTCAGACCGGCCCCGTGAGCCCGCTGGACGATCCCCAAGCGGTCCGCACACATGTTCGCCCACTCGGTGGCGGACAGCTGGCCACAGAGAGTTCGGCTACTGCGACGCGCCGGCAGGCGGATCGAGATGTTGTTGAGTGACGCCCGCAAAGATCGGGTGTCGGGGGCCTGCTTGTCGACCGGTCGGTCATCGGGACATCGGAGACGATCGGCGAGGTTCATCACCGAGCTCGCCGGCAAGTGCCTCGAGTGCCGCTTCGATGCGGGCGAGCTGCGCCTCGGAGCGCTCGGGAAACCGATGCCGGAGCGCGTCGGCGACGCTGCGGTGGCCGCGGTTGGCAAAGACCTGGGTGCGCGCCGAGTCGGTGATCCGAATGAGGGTGCGGCGTCGGTCGGTCTCGTCGACGGTCATCTCGACCACCCCGCCGTCACGTAGCTGGGCGACCACCTTGGAGACCAGACTCTGCGCCAGTCCGGTACGGGCGGCGGTCTCGCCCACCGTGGTTCCCTCGTGGTGGGCGATGTCGTCGGTCACTGCGACCAGCCCGGCGCTCGGGGGCATCTCCCCCGGGTCGGTCGCAGCTTCGAGAGCCCGTAGGGTCCCAAAACGTGTCCGTGCCGTTGTCGGGGCAGATCATGCAGCGTGGTACTCGTTGATCAGCCCACCGAGGATCTCACGACGACAGATGCTCGTGAGCGTCGCTGGGGTTGGCCGCTTCTGCCCTGTAGGCGGTTGCGGTGAACCCAACGCGAGGAAACGGTGCGGGCGGTGCTCGTCGTAGTGCCGGACGTAGCGGTCGAGCACCCGTAGAAGGTGCCGCTCGTTCAAGATCAGGAGATGGTCGGTGCACTCCGATCGCACGGTCCGTATCCAGCGTTCGGCGATGGAGTTGGCGTTGGGCGCCCGGACGGGACTGCGCAGGATGCTCGCCCCCTCGCCTTCCCACACCGCATCGAAGCCTGGACCGAACTTGGTATCGCGGTCACGAAGGAGGTACTTGACGGAGGTGCCGGCATCTCGCAGGTCCGCGGTCACGTTGCGAGCGCACTGGGTAACCCACGCCCTGGTGGGGTTGGTCGTGATGCCGGAGAGGAAGACCCGTCGCGTGCCGTGATGGATGAAGAACAGCACGCAGAGCCGACGCAGCGAGATCGTGTCGACCGAGAAGAAGTCGCAGGCCACGATGCCTGCCGCCTGCTCGCGCAAGAACTTGCGCCAGGTAGTAGACGCACGCCTCGGTGGGGGCTTGATGTCGTGGGCCACGAGCACTCTTCCGATCGTGCTCGCCGCGACCCGATGTCCGAGAGCGAGCAGCTCGCCCTGGATGCGCTGGTAGCCCCAGGCAGGGTTGTCGGTCGCCATCTCCACGATGAGCGCTGCCAGCTCGTCGACGATCGGGGGACGGCCGGGCCGACGGTGGGGATACGTCCAGTGCCGGGCGACCAGGCGACGGTGCCAGCGAAGGAGCGTCTCGGGCCGTACACAGAAGGCCGAACACCGCTCCCTCGGCAGCAACCGGCTCAGCGCGGCGAGCCACGCCCGATCGGCCGACTCGAGGTGTGGCCTCGCCTGGTTGCGGCGCAGGCTCTCGAGCTCGTGGCGAAGCACCAGGATCTCGATGTCTTTGGACCGGCTGGACCGGAGGATCAGCACCATGAGCGAGAGCGCCCTCCGCGAGACGAGGTAGGCGAACGACCAGAACTGGGAACGGACGGTGTCGGATAGGCGCACGGAGAGGGCACCGTAGTCGGATCGCTCGAAACCGAGACTCCCTACCCAGCGCCCACGATCGAGTCTTGGGACCCTACTGGCGCCCGAGGACGTTGGCGACGCTGCCCTTCGAGACCGTGACGCCGAGCTTCTTCAGTTCTCCGACGATGCGCAAGTACCCCCAGCGCGGGTTCTCCCGCGCCAGGCACACGATGAGCTCGATGGTCTCCTCTGGGAGCTGCGGTCGCCCCGGACTGCGGTGTGGGTAGGACCAGTGCCGCCGGACGAGGACCCGGTGCCATCGCAGGATCGTCTCGGGCGTGACGAGGAACGACGCCCAGCGCTCTTGCGGCACGAGTCTCGCCAGAGTGGCGATGAACGCCCGGTCCGACCAGAAGCAGCGGGGCCTGGTGACCTGCCGGCGAGGGACCGCCAGCTAATGACGGAGCACCAGGATCTCTGCGTCTTTGGCGACGGCGTCCATGCGGTGGAGCGACAGGGCCTCGACGACGCGGCGGAAGAGACGGTAGAGGAAGCTGAGCGCCATGGGCGTGCAGGTTCGCCGCTCGGGTCCTGCCTGCTCAAGGCGCTGATCGCGTTCTTGGACCCTTCACGTCTCCGCCGGTCTGCGCACCAGTGGCAACCTCGCCGGTGCGCGTGCGGCATCACCACACAGACTATAATTCTGGTCGATGACAATGTTGCCCCTGTCCGAGGTGAAAGCCCGGCTGTCCGAGATCGCCGAAGAAGTGGCGACCACCCATGAGCGGGTCCAGATCACCAAGAACGGGCGAGAGTACGTGGTGCTCCTCGCCGCCGAGGACCTCGAGTCGATCGAGGCCACTCTCGATCTGCTCGCCGACCCTGAGGCCCAGGACCGCCTGCGGGCAGCAGACGCGGACATCGCCGCGGGCGAGGTGCTCGATGAGCGAGCAGTCCGAGATCTCGTCTCCCGCCACCGTCACCAGCGGTAACGGTGAGCCACCGGGTCGTTGTGGCCCGTAGCGCGGCGCGACGCCTGGCTGAGGACCTGCCCGAAGCGGTCTCTGCGGCCTGCATCGAGTTCATCTTCGGCCCGCTCGCGGAGGACCCCCGCCGAGTAGGAGCACCGCTGCGAAAACCCTTCGAAGGGCAATGGCGGGCTCGCCGCGGCGAGTACCGGGTTCGTTACCGAATCGACGAGGAGACACGGACCGTCTACGTGCTCGACATCGACCACCGTCGCGACGCCTACCGCAGCTGAGAGCGGCGACTGCGCGACATCCACCAACATCGAGAAAGAGGCACCCATAACGCATCATCTCATGTTCTTCCGGGATCGCTCGGTGGCTCGGCCGTCTCGGGTGGACGGCGACGAGGGAGTCGGCTGGCCAACGCCGGGCCGCTCCGGGGAGCGGATCTGCGGGCCACGATCCCGAAGGTGCGTCCTCGTCACGGCGTTTCTCGGGAGCTCGCACGCCGGGCCCACGTCAGTAGGGCAACCGCCCAGGCGGCTGCATAGGGCAAGCTCCCTGACCAGCGGGTCCGTCGGATCTGAATCCGACGGTCGCGCGATGGTCCTGAACCCCCGCCACCACGACCGCTGGTCGGGCGCGCACCTCGTGTAGGGTTGCAGGCGCCTGACCAGCGGTTTCTCGTTTCGGCCTTCGTCGGAGATGCGGGTTTCTCGGGTGTTTTTCTCGGGGCCTTATCAACGCTGCGTAGGGCATGCCATGGCAGGGTGGCGCGGCGCGTGCGGTCGCTGAGCAGCAGGTTGGCGGCGGCCTTCTCGTTGGAGCCGCTGGTGCATAGGGCTGCACAGGGCATGCGTACGCAGTGCACTGCTCAACGTGACCTCGACGGGACCGCGCCCGAAGTGGTCCTCGGGGTGCTGCCGCGGCATCGCGTCGGGCGATCTGGGCGTGCGTTCGGTACTCCTGGTGCCGCTCGCGGCTCGGGACATTGCAATCCCGAGCCGTCTGATCGGAGCGTGCTGGCAACTCGCGACCACGATGCTCTGCGGCTCCTCTGGACCTGTAGGGTCCAAGAAACTGGACCTCTCGTAGGTGCCGATCACGTGTCGCAAAATGGGGGAGCTGTTCGCGGAAGGTCTCCGGGCGCGTCCTGTGGAGGGTCTCGGGGTCGGACATGACTTCGATGCCGGCCACCAGGCTGTCGCGCACGGTGAAGGCGAACACAGCGATGGGTCGCCCACCGACGGCGACGACCGCCCCGGCCAGACCGTCGACGAGACACAGCCGCGCGGCCCGGGCCCCGTCGGCGAAGACCTGGGCGACCGCGTCGACGCCGCGCACCTCCGCGTGCAGCTTCGGCGCGTCGACGCTCGCTCTGGCGGTGGTCTCGTGGCGATCCCTCACCCTGAAGGGTCCAACAACTCGATTCGGCGTCGTTTGGGTCGGGAAGCGGGTTCGCACGAGCGCATTGAACGCAGCCCGTACCCGCACATCCTCGGCGTCCCGGTGCTGGCCTGGTGCCGATGCGCGGTGGGTGCCGCACAGGTTGGCGCGATGGTCGAGGTCCAGCCGGCGGAAGGCCCGCTTTGGGTCAGGCAGCGAGTTCGTATTCGTGGATGAGCCGGCCGAGGACGTCGCGTCGGCGGACTACCCCGCTTCGGTCGCCGGCATCCACGGGCTGCGGCGGATCAAGGTGGAGTCCGCGATGCGGCCGAGCGCGATTGTAGTGACGGACGTACTCGGCGAGGACCGACTCGAGGTGGCGTCGGCTGAAGATCAGGAGGTGGTCCAGGCATTCTTCTCACACGGTGCGCACTAACCGCTCCGCGTAGGCGTTCGCCCGCGGGGATCGGACCGGCGTCTTGATGGCCTCTATGCCGATGGAGGCGAACACTGTGTCGAACGACGAGGTGAACTTGGTGTCTCGGTCACGGACAAGGAAGCGGAAGCGACGATCGCCATCTTCGAGGCCGGCCGCGAAGGTACGGGCGACCTGGGTGACCCATGGGTTGTTCGGGTTGGTGGTGACGCCGAGGAGGTGGACGACCCGTCGCTCGGCCTCGATCACGAACAGGACGTAGTAGCGCCGCCGGCACACGGTATCGACGCTGAAGAAGTCCGTTGCCAGGATACCCTTGGCCTGGGCACGGAGGAACTCTGCCCAGGTTGGACCCTCGCGACGTGGCGCCGGAGGGAGGTCATGGTATTTGAGGACGTTGGCGACGCTGCCCTTCGAGACGGTGACGCCGAGCTTCTTCAGTTCTCCGACGATCCGCAGATACCCCCATCGCGGGTTCTCCTTCGCCAGGCGGACGATGAGCGTGACGGTTTCTTCGGGCAGTGGCGGTCGTCCCGGGTTCTGGCGCGGGTAGATCCAGTGTCGCCGGACGAGGGCCCGGTGTCAGCGCAGGATCGATTCGGGCGCCACGAGGAACGACGCCCAGCGCTCCCGCGGCACGAGTCTCGCCTGAGTGGCGATGAAAGCCCGGTCCGACCACGAGAACCGGGCTTTGCCGACCTGCCGGCGAAGGACCGCCAGCTGATGTCGGAGCACCAGGATCTCCGCGTCTTTGGCGACGCCCTCCATGCGCTGGAGCGACAGGGCATCGATGACGCGGCAGAACAGACGGTAGAGGAAGCTGAGCGCCACGGTGGGGAGGATCACCGCTCGGATCATGCCTGGTCAAGTCGCCGATCGCGTTGTTGGACCCTTCAGGCTCCTTCCGGGTTCCGGGTCGGGCTGTCGAGATAAGGCCCTACCTCCAACCGGGCGGCCCCTCAAGGCCGAGGTGCGGCGGGCAGCGGGATCTGCCCGCAGGCGGCCAGCTGCGACTGCCTGCCGGCGAGCCAGCGGGCGGATCGAGGTATTGACGCCCCCACCCGCTCAGGACTCGGCTGGAGCGGGAACCAGGCAGAACGGGCGGCCCTCAGGATCCAAGAACACTCGCCAACGGTCGCCGCCGGGTTGAAATTCGGGCACCGTGGCGCCCAGTTCCAAAGACGTGGCCTCGGCCTGGGCGAGATCCTTGACACTGAGATCGAGGTGGTACTGCTTCGCGTGCTGATCATCGGGCCAGGGCGGCGGGCTGTAGCCGTCGATCCGACCGAACCCGATAGAGGTCGACCCGTTCGACACCATCGAGTACTCGTCTTCGCAGAACGGCGTCTCCCAGCCCAAAAGGGCCGAGTAGAAGCCGGCCATGCGACGAGGATCAGCGCAGTCCAGGTTGACCATGTACAGGCTCGCTACCGCATCAGTGGCCACTGCCTACCTCCTGACTGCCTTCGCACGCCCTCCGTGCCAAGGAACGTTGAGTGAGTCACACATCTGAACCTATACTGGCAGTGTGGACCCGTCAACCGAGCCGCGCCTAGCGAACTTGCTGGCCGTCTTGGCGCTCGGGATCAGCGACCGTGTCCGCCAGGCCGAGGAGGAGGCCGCCGGCCACGGCTCGGCGGCGCCGGCGGCGTTGGTCGCCCTGCACGAGTTCCTTGGCGGGGCGTCGATCGACCAGCTCCGACAAGTCGTCGGGCTCACCCCCTCGGGAGCGGTGCGCCTGATCGACAAGCTCGCCGGGACGGGCCTCGTTCGGCGCGGCCCGGGACGCGACGGCCGGTCGGTGGCCGTGACCCTGACCCGGCGGGGCGACGAGGCCGCACGACGCATCTTGGCCGGCCGGCGACGAGCGATCGAGGCTCTTTTAGCCGGACTGAGCTCCGACGAGCAGGAGGCGCTCACTCTTGTGCTCGAACGCCTCCTGCAGCAGTTGACCGCCGCGCGCCTAGCCGAGCGGGAAGAGGCCAAGCCACCAGCCAGCGGCTGGCTGTGCCGGCTCTGCGACTTCTCGGCCTGTCGCCGGGACCTCGGCGAGTGTCCGGTGGCCAACGCAGCCCAGCCGACATCCGGGGTCGTCGGGACGCGGTGAGTGATGACCGCACGTGAGGCCACCCCCGAACTGGTCGTCGCCGACCTGGCCGCCTGGCGGGCCTGGCTGGCCGACCACGCCACGGCATCCGATGGCGTCTGGCTGGTTCTGGGCAAGAAGGGCACCACGCACCCGACGTCCCTCACCTACGACGAGGCGCTCGAGGAGGCCCTCTGCCATGGCTGGGTCGACGGGCAGCTCGCCAAGGGCCAAGAGGGCACCTTTCGACGTCGCTTTACCCCTCGCCGCAGCGCCAGCGCCTGGTCCAGGCGCAACATCAGGATTGTCGAGCGCCTGGTCGGCGAGGGCCGGATGCGCCCGGGCGGACTGGCGGTGGTGCAACGAGCAAAGGCCGACGGAACCTGGGACGCCGCCTACGCCGGGGCGGCATCCATGGAGACGCCCGAAGACTTCCGGGCGGCGCTCGGCGCCAACCGCACTGCGGCAGAGATGTTTGCTCGGCTCGACCGCGCCAATCGCTACGCCGTGCTCTACCGCATCACCACCGCCCGGCGCCCCGACACGCGCGCTCGGCGGATCGAACAGCTGGTGGACATGCTCGCTCAGGGAAAGACGATCCATCCCAACCGAAAGGGAACGTAAGTGCGCATCAATCCCGGTGCCGGATCCCCTTGCGGACTTCCGGGGTTCAGATGGTGCTTGCTGCAGCCAGCGCCAGCCGCTGTCCCGGCGCCTCCATGGCGGCCACGGAGCCACAGCAGAGCTGGGTGATCGGCGCTCTCCGGCCGGCCACAGGGAGCCGGCCTCGGCCAGCGCGGATCGGCGTTCCGCAAACCTGCCAGTTTCAGGGCCGCGATTCAGCGTCGCTCTACCCGAGGCCGGGTTGTTGGCCACCGACACCGGAGCCCTCCCCGCCGGAGGGGTCGTGAGCGATGAACCGGCCGGCGGGCCGGGACGGGTCTTGTCGAAAACGAGGGTCTCGCCCCATGTTCTTTAGGTGACGCTTGCCCGGTCGTGGGCCGCCCATGACCGACATCACCCCCACCCCCCGAAGCCCCCGACCGCGACCGGCCGCCGCCTGCCAGGCCACCTGTGGGGCCGACCCGTGGGTGCCGAGAAGACCGTCCGCCCAGCTCAGGCCACCATCTGGTACTCGTGGATGAAGCTACCCAGACACACGGTTCTTCGGAGCCTGGCGGTGTCAAACTCTCCGGGCGCCCCAATTCCTCAGGTGATGGCCGGGTGGGCGGAGAGGCCACCGAGCTTTTCGTCGTTGAGGAGCAGGTAGATGTGGGTGATCCTGCCGTCGTGCTGCTCGCCGGTGATGACGAGAGGCATGCCGCCGTCGATCTCTGCGACGAGCGCGGCTGCCCCGTTGATCGTCGCCTCTCGTAGGGCGGTCACCTCGCCTCGGCGGGCGAGGTTGATGGCGAGGCGGGCCACACGGTCTGCTCCGACGACGGGGTGGCGTGCGGCTCGGTGATCGGGACCGCCGTCGCTTACGAGCACGACGTCGGCGTCGAGCAGGTCGAGGGTCTGGTCGAGGTCGCCGGCGCTGACGGCCGCCAGGAGTCTGCGCAGGAGGCCGGGGTCGAGGCGTTGTGGTGGTGCGGGGCGTTCTTCGCGCAGTCGACGCCGCGCTCTGGTGGCGATCTGGCGGCAGGCCGCTTCGCTCTTGGCGGTAGCCGAGGCGATGAGCGCGTAGGGCTCGCCGAAGACGTCGGCGAGCAGCCACACGGCCCGTTCGGTCGGGCTGAGCCGGTCGAGCAGCATCAAGAACCCGAGCGTCAGGGACTCGGCCATCTCGGCGTGGTCCTCGGGTCCGTGCTCGAGGGCGATGGGCTCGGGGAGCCACGGCCCGGCGTAGTGCTCGCGTCGCCGGGCGATCGTCCGGGCCCGATCGAGGGCCAGGCGGGTGAGGATGGTCGTGAGGTAGGCGGCGGGACGCTCGATCGTGTCGTGGTCGACGCCCTGCCAGCGGATCCAGGCCTCCTGTACGACATCCTCGGCGTCGGCGTAGCTGGCGAGGATGCGGTAGGC
>JAJZJY010000088.1 GCA_021809885.1 Actinomycetes bacterium | reverse complement strand
GGGTCGGCCAGGTCGGCGGGCAAGAGCCCGACCACGCTGGGCGGCCTCGCGTTCGTCGGTGCCGGGATGGCAGTGAACCTGACGAACTTTGCGTTCCACGCGGCCGTCAGCCGGCTGCTCGGGCCGGCCGGTTACGGGGCCCTCGGCGCGCTGCTCAACGTCGTCGTGGTGCTTTCAGTGCCGTTCGCGGCGCTCGAAGCGGCCGTCACCCGGATGGTGGCGTCACGAGCCGACGGCGCCGAGAGCGGCTGCCGCCGGCTCAGCCTGCAGGCCTGCCTCGGTGGGCTTATCGGGTTTGTGGTGTGGCTCGGCCTCACACCGCTCGTAGAGGGCTTCCTTCATTTGCACTCGGCTCTGCCGGTTGTTCTCCTCGGCCTGGCGATCCCGCCGATGACAGTCGGCGCTGTGTGGCAGGGGGCCCTCATCGGCGAGCAGCGCTTCAAGCCGGCGGCCCTGTCCCAGCTACTCGGCTCGGGCGTCGTCCGCCTAGCGGCGGGGGTCGTCCTTGTCATCGCAGGGGCCGGCGTCTCGGGTGCCGTCGTCGCCACGGTAGCAGCGAGCCTGACGAGCCTCGTCATCCTCTATCCGGTCATGCGTCCGATGCTAGTCGGCCGCTCTCGCGGCCCATTGACCGCCCGCGATGCAGCCTGGACCGTCGCCTGCCTTGGAGGAGTGTCAACCCTCACCAGCTTGGATTCCTGGCTGGGCCGCCACTACCTCGCCCCCTCCGCTGCCGGTTACTTCACTGCTGCGGCTACCGCCGGGCGCATCGCTCTCTTCCTGCCCGGCACCGTCATCCTCGTCGCCTTTCCGCGCTTCAGCAGCTCTGCAGGCCATAGCAGGGAGGCGCACAGAGCGTTGGCTGGTGCCGTCGTCTGGGTGACGTCCTTCGCATCCGTGGGCGCCGGCGTCCTCGTCGCAATCCCCGGTGTTGTGACCGGGGTGCTCTTCGGCAAGAGCTTCGGGCCGTCAGTGCCCATCCTCCGCATTTTGGCACCGGCCGATGCGTGCGCAGGCGTGATCAGCGTCTTGGTGTACTTCCAGCTGGCCCGCAGGTCGAAACTCAGCGTTGCTGGATGGGCAGGATGCTGCCTCATCTGGGCTCTCGCGTCCCTCTTCCACCGCGACGACCAGCAACTCGCCTGGACGATGCTCGCCGCCAACGCGGCGACACTTGCCTTCCTTGGCGTGGCAACCCTGAATTCAACTACGCCGGGACATGGCACATGACCCGTGCTCCTGAGGGTGCACGGGTCGTTTCGTTGCGCGTCGCTGGATCGGATCGGGGTGGCGGGCTACATCCGGGGCGTTGATGTACGAGGGTGGGGTCGTCCGGTTCTTGTTGGAGCGTGGCAGCCCCGGTGCCTTCCATGGTGCCTTCCCCCGTGCTGCTGGCCCGCCGTCGCGTGCCAGCAGATCGTGAGCGCGTTGACGACGAGCCCGAAGGGCATTTCGTCAAGTGTTCCCGTGTTTCCAATGCCGCACGCAGGGGTGTTGGGTCGCATGCCCGGATCCACCGCAGTCACTCTCTTGCGCGGCGGCGGCCCGTTCGGTGCCGGTCGGCGAGGACAGCGATGGCGAGAAGGAGCACCGAGCCGAGTGACAACTCGTACCCGAGGCGGACCTGCCCCCAGGGAGCGAATTGGGCAACGCCACCTGCGGCCGAATCGACGGCGAAGCGGACGGTCCCGTCCGGCGTCGGGTGACCGGGGCGGCCGTCGAAGACCCATCCTAGCTGGTAGGCGGCATCGACGACGACGGTCCCGCGGGACCCTGGCGGTGCCGCGAATGCAACCGGAGAGAGCTCACGCACCGTCCCCCGGGCACCGGTGCGTTGGCCGGCGCCAACGTAGGCGAGGTTCCGCCAGACCTGCAAGGTGCCGTCCGCTAGAACCGGCCGCAAATCGCTCTGGAAGTCTAGCCAGCGGTAGGTGGGCCAGTCGACGGTGTGGGCCAGGACGACATAGGCGACCCCGAGCGGGGCGACGCGGGCCCCGAAGTGGTGCAGAGAGGGGCCGTGGTCGAGGAGTTGCTGGATGTAGGCGGAGCGCAGCGAGGTGGACTCGGTTTGCACCGACCCGACCTGCACGTTGTCGCCGGCGATGACCTGGCGGCGGAAGGCGGTCGGGCCGATGGTGGCGATCACCCGACCGGCGGTGAAGGGCTGCGCTTCGTACAGGTGCCAGGGTAGGTAGAGCACCTTGCCCTGGCCGGTGCCCATCAGGGCGTCCGCCTGGGCGTAGGCGGCAGGCAGGGTGCTCGGGGCGATCTGGCCGGCCAGGCCGTCGAAGATGGTGGGGGTGTAGGCGAGGGGGAGGAGCAGGCCGACGGCGGCTGCGGTCCACGCCGGGCGCCAACGGCGGCGGTCCGGTGGGGCTGGCTGGTCCGGTGCGCCGTCCCTCGCCACGGCGGTGGCGATGCCCGCTTCGAGCTCGCCCGGCGCTGTTGCCGACGACATGGAGGAGCCTGGCGCGGGAACGCGCTGGCCGGCGGCACCGGCAGCGAGGCGCTCCACGCCCCAGCCGAGGCCCGCTGCGTAGGCCAGGGCCAGCAGCATCAGGAACTTCTGGGGTTCGCGCATGACGGCGAAGAACGGCACGTTGTCGTACGTCCAGCGGAACAGCGGGCCGGTCGGCCCTTGGTCGCCGAGCGCCAGGAAGTAGCCGGCAACGCCGACGAGCACCAGCAGCCACCCGAGGCGGCGCCGCCCCGGGTCGGTGGAGCGCAAGGCGGCGACATACCCCCTGACGATGACCACCAGCAGGGCCAACAGCAGCAGCGGCCAGCCTTTGACCACGTTCTTGGCCATGGTGGGGCCGGGACCGGTCCGCCAGAACCCGTACAGGCCGAGGACGTTAGGGAAGAGCCCCAGGTGGGGGTCGCCCGTGGTGCGGAAGATGGCCAGGCTGTGGGGGCCGACGGCAATTGGGAGCTTCGTGGACAGGTGGGGCAGCAGGATGTACAGCGAGGTGACCGTGAATCCGGCGGCGTTGATAGCCAGCCATCCCACCCGGAGGGCCGCCCCGGTCCACGAACGGGGGCAACTGACGGCGGCGGCGGCCGCCATGACGACGCCGAAGGTCCAGGCGTAGTGCGGGCTGAGCGCGGTGAGCGCCGCCCACCACAGCGCCGGACCCAGCAGGGTTGCGCGGCGGCGGGGCGGGGCGTCCAGCGCACTGCGTACGGCGAGTGGCAGCAGGGCGTAGCCGACCAGCAGCGGCACCTGCCCGACGAAGACCCGGTTGAACACCCACGGGTTGACGCAGTAGAGGGTGGCGGCGGTGATGCGGGGTAGGGCCCGCCCGCCGACAAGTCGGCCGATGGCCCAGCTGGCCAGGGGGAACATGGCCAGCAGAGGCAGCCAGGTGGCGGCTCCGCCGATGACCCGCACCAGGCCGGTGAGGACCGCCTGGTCGAGGACGCCGGCGGTGAGACCACCTTGCAGGCCCAGCATGGCGGGCGAGGGCATCGGCGGATGCGGGCCGGTGACCCAGTCGAGCAGGAACACCGGGCGCCCGCTGAGGAGCGGCCAGCAGATGCCGCCGCCGAGAAGCAGACCCCAGGCGGCAGTCACAGCATCGGGCGACGCCAGCAGGCGACGGGCCCAGGATGCCTCGATCCGGGTCGGACGCATCACGAGGAGCCACTGTTGCACGTGGCCGGCGCCGATATCCGCGTCTCGTGGCGGTGTCGGCCCGCCGCGGCGCGCCACGTCGAGACAGCGGAGGCGCGATCATGCTGGGACGGGCAGCGTCGGTCGGGGAGACGTGGACACGGTGGCCTTGCTTCCCCTAGGCTGACTGGGCCGCTACCACGTTTGGTCGCCGCGACTCCGCCCCTGGTGCCGTGCTCGGCACTCTCGCCTACCTTCAAGTTCAACTGACCGTGCCTCCCGTTGACCAGCGCCAATCCGAGACGCACCCATCCGCCTCGGGTCGCAACACTGATGGCTCGGAGCATGTCGCGTCGGCGCAGGCTGGTCCCGGACCGAAGGACCACCTGCGACCTCTCACTTCAGCCGAACGATCGAACGGCGAGCAGCCATCCCTCAACATTTCAATAGATAGGTGTTGATGCGCTCGGACGCGGATGCCAAGGGCGTGGATCGGCACGAACCGGGAAGGGACCTAGATGCGGACCGATCGCTGGTGAGCGTCGTGGTCCCGACCCGGAACAGTCAGCGCTATTTGACGCAATGTCTTGATTCGATTCGCGCCCAGACCTATCGGCCCCTAGAAATCATAGTGGTTGACAATTTCTCGATCGACTCGACGCCAGACATCGGTATTCGACTCGCCGACAAAGTGTACCAGGCAGGACCTGAGCGCTCGGCGCAGGTCAATTTCGGTGCCCGTGCCGCACGCGGCCTTTACGTATTTCGTGTTGATTCCGACTTTCGACTGGACCGATGCGTTATAGCCGAATGCGTTGACCTCTGCAAGTCTGGGGCTGGCGCCGTCGTCGTGCACAATACTCCAGATGACACGGTAGGCCTCCTCGCGCGAGTTCGGAAATTTGAAGTCGACATGTACAAGTTTTCGCCGGATCACACGGCAGCGAGGTTCACGACTCGCGAGACCTACCTTGCAATCGGCGGATTACGGGAAGATCTTGTTGCAGGAGAGGACTATGATTTTCAAAATAGACTCAACAAGGTTGGCGTGCTGACACTGACGGCTACCAGCGAAGCGGTGCACCTTGATGAGCCAACTCGTCTCCTCCCACTTCTGCGAAAATACTTCGACTACGGCAGAGACTTCAGAAACTATCGTCGGTACAACCGCCATGAATCCTGGCGCCAGCTCGCGTTCCTCCGGCATGATTACTTGCGCAATTGGCGGAAGTTCATCCGGGAACCTGGGATTGGCGCGCTCTTCGTCGGCTACCACACGGTCAAATTCATTGCCGGCGGCATCGGCTATGGAGTCGGCGTTGCCGAGCTCTGGGTGAATGGGCGCTGCGCCGTTACCGCACCTGAACGCTCTGGGCCGAAGCCTTGACGAGTACTGTGCGAATACTGCGCCTTTCGTCCCCAGGGCAGTCACTCTACGAACCGGAATGGTTTCATCGCGCCGCCGGCGGGTCCTTCACTGCGATTGTCCCGCCGGGCGAATCCCTCCCGCGCTCAAGCAAGGCCGCGTCGCTCGCCACCGCGCGCGCCAGAATCTCCAGGGTGCTTGGGTTGACCGCTCGGCCGACCGGCTCCGTCGGGATCGACCGTGCCGTCAACTCCAAGGAGGTGGCGGAAGACTGGGACGGCAGGGTGCGGATGCCGGGCGCCGGGGAACTGACCGGCCTGACGACCGGCCGCATCTGGTGCGACGAGGACAAGATCCGCGATCTGGCCTACTGTGCCAAGAACGCTCGGTACACGAAAGGTCTGCAGCGCTTGGTGGATACCTGCGGGGAGCGCGGACGCCAGTTGCTTGTCGCCCGGCTCGATGTGTGTCTGGCGTGGCGCCTGCTGCGGCACCCGAGGCTCGGCGCGGGGCTGGTCGTCCTGAAGGCGGGTTGGGTGGGGCTCGGCGCGGTCCTGGCGTCCGGGAGGGTTGGCCTCGGCGCCCTGCGGGCAGCGGGCCTTGGCGGCGGGCGTACCCGATGATTGCAGCCGACGCACGGCGGGAGGCCGGTAGCGCCCCGGCGGCGCTCGTGGCCCGGACGGTCGGGGTGCTCGTTGCTGCCGTCCTCCTCGTCGGGCTGGTGGGCGGCGCGTCGGAACTGGCACACCGCCTGCTGGGCCGGCGCGCGGTGGTGGTGGAGTCTTACGCTTTCCTCTCCAGGTCGGTCGCCCATCCTGCAGGTCCGCTTGGCGGTTCCGGCCGTCCTGCGGGGTCGGCGGCCGTCGTCCTGCTCCGGAGCGTCAGCCGCTGGTTCATGGCATCGCAGGTCGTGGTCAGCGAAGCTCCCCGGAGTGCCTTCGCTGACCGCCCCACATCGGCGACCGTGCCCGTGATCTACCCTGACCAGACCGTGGCCGTCATCCTCGCCACTGCTAGGCCGAACGGTCCGTATCGCATCCGCGTTGCCGTGGGTCGGTGGCGGACACCCGCCGCTGGTGCCGCTGTGCTCCCCGACGTCACCTGGCGGCGCGGGGCGGGGGGAATAGAGGCGCGGGTGTCCAACCTCTCCAGGCAGGCGGCGCCGGCCGTCCGCCTCGTCGGAGTGTTCTTCGGCCGGGTCGGCAACCCGGTCGCCGTCGGAGCCCAGCCCGTCGGCGCCGTGCCCCCGCTAACGAGCAGGGTTGTGGCGATCCCGATCAGGTACGGTTCGGTGCCGCGGCGCGCCCGGGCGGCGCTGTTCGAGGAGGGGTCGTAGTGCCACCCGCGGTGGGCGCCACGTACTCCGTCGCCGCCACTGGCCCGAGGGCCGGTGGCGGCCATGTCGGCCGGTGCCACCGGTTCTTGCGCACCGCCGTGCTGTGCGTAGCCGGTCTGGTGCCGTTGCTGACCTGGTGGCGCGGAAGCCAGCTCGTGTGGGGTCTCGACGGGTCGTTCCCCATCAGGCTGGCGGACGTCAACCGCTACTTCACGCTGGTCAGCACCGCATACGCCGCGCCAGACGCTCGCAAACTTAGCTTCATCGTTCCGTGGGGACTTCTCCTGCGCGGTTGGGAGGCGGTGGGACTGCCGTGGGACGCAGCGGTCGCCCAGCGGGTCTTCGAGGCGGGGCTGCTTCTTGCTTCGGCCTTCGGTTGCCGGGCGTTCGTCCGGAGACTCCTACCCCGCATCGGCGACGCTGCCGCCACGCTCGCCGCCCTCTTCTACGTCGCCAACGCCTACGCGCTCACGACCGTCTGGACCTCGCAGTCCTACCTGATCGTCCATTACTCGTTCCTTCCCGCGCTGGGTGTCCTCGTCATCGGGAGCTTCGAGCGTGGCAGCGTCCTGCGGTGGACAGCGACGGGCCTGGCGTGGACGCTGATGATGTCCCCCGCGTACATAACGACCCCGTTGGTGGTCACCGACATGGCGACCCTCGCCGCAATCGCCGTCTGGGCGGTGGTCGCCCGGCAGCTACCCTGGCGGCGGGTGGCGGTGGCGGGCGCGGTGATCCTCGCCTCGTGGCTGGTGCTCAACCTCTATTGGATCGTACCGCTGGCCAAGGACTACAGCGTCACCTTCGCGGAGGGGATAGCGTCCATCGGCGGGGCGCAGTCGGTCGCCGTGTTCCGGCTCAACAGCGCGCCGCTCCTCCCAGCCATGCGGCTCGGCGGCTATTGGGGACTTGCCGGCTTCATCAACGGGAGTGCCTTTTACCCGTGGGCGGGTTGGGACACGACCTTCGTCGACCTCGTGGCCTATCTGCCGATCGCCTTCAGCGCCGTGGCCCTTCTCACCGCTGGGACCAGGTTCACCCACGACCCGTCGCGACGTGCCCAGCGGACCCTGGCAGTCCTCGCCATCGGCCTCGTTCTGGTGCTCGTCCTCGTCACCGGCGCGACCGGCCCGCTGGCGTCGTTCAAGGTGGACGCATTCCGTGCCACGCACCTTCTGGCCCCATTTCGCAGCGTGTACCAGCGGTTCATGGAGTACATGCCGCTGGTCCTTGCCCCACTGATGGCCGCGGGCATCGATGCGGCCGTCCGCTTCGCCGGCGCCATCGGCCGGCGGTCGGCCGCCACTGGGGTCGTCGCCCGGTCCGCCATTTGGGGGATCGGACTGCTCGCCGTGGTGCTCGTGCCGCTGCCCTGGTGGGGCGGCAGCATGTTCGCCCGGTCTGGAGCGTTGCCGTCCGACCGGGTGTCGGTCCCCGCCTCTTACACCGCATTGGCCAGCCGGATCCCCGCGGGGGGCGGGTCGATCCTGACTCTGCCGATCGGGGCCACGAACGTGGCTTATCTGCGGTGGGCTCACGGCGCCAACGGGTTCATGGGCATTCAGCCGTTGTCGTTCATGACTTCCCTGCCGACATTGGACCAGGCGCCGTCCGGGTCGTACGTCCGGCGGGTGCTGGCGGCTGGGCTGGCGAGCGGGACGCCCTGCGCCGCGCTGGCGCGGCTGAACGTCGACTACGTCGCGCTCGAAACCGACGCGGATACCGCGCTCATGGCTGCCGTCGGTGGCTACCTGGGACTCCCACTGGCTCGCACGGCAGCGGTCCTCCGTGCCGCTTCCTGCCTGCGGCCGTTCGGCTCCGGCGCAGGGCTGACCGTCTATCGTGACGTCCGCTGGACGCCTGACCTCGTCTCGTTTGGACAGTCGGTGGACGGGCCGGGTGTGCGGGCGCATTACCGCATCCACCCAGGTGACGTAATCACCGTCGACGCCCCGGACCGTGCCTACCGCTACCTCCTCCTCAACGAGCCGAACGACGGTGGGTGGGCGCTCGACGGCGCCAGCCCGGTGGCGGGCCACGACGTGACTGCATTCCGGCTCGATCCGGGGGCGCCCACTCGGCTGGTGCTGATCAACGAGACGACGTCGGAGATGCGCCGCCTCCTGGTCCTCACGGTAGCAATGACGGCGATGATCGGCGGGGCGCTGGTCGTCCGGCAGGTGGTGGAGCGCCGCTCGGCGTCACCCGCGGCACCGGAGGAGGCCCGGTGATGGGGAAGCGGGTCTGCTACATCATCGGCACCCGGCCCGAGGTGATCAGGTCGGCCGGCATCCTGCGGTCCTTCGAGGCGCACCCGGCTCTCGAAGTCGAGCTGGTCAATACCGGTCAGCACTTCGACACGTCGATGATGGCCGACCTCGCCGAGGAGGTCGGCCTGCCACGTGCAGCACGGACGCTGCCTACCCGGACCGGCGTGCCCGGGCGGCGGTTCGCCGGCATCACCGGGGACCTGGTGGACGTGCTCGCCGACGGAGGCTTCGACGCGGTCGTGGTCTACGGGGACACCGACTCCTCCCTCGCCGGCGCTCTGGCCGGCATCAAGACGGGCACGGCGGTGGTTCACGTCGAGGCGGGGTGCCGCAGCGGGGACATGCGGATGCAGGAGGAGATGAACCGGCGGATGATCGACCACGTAAGCGCCCTTCATCTGGCTGTCTCCGACGCTTGCGTCGCCAATCTGCGGCTGGAATCAGCCCCAGGGCGCCTCGTGGTTACCGGTGATCCCCAATTCGACGTGTTCTGGGACCACCGACCGGCCGGCGGAGGCCGGCCCAGCGCGACACCCGAGGGATTCGTCACCCTGCACCGGGCCGAGAATGTCGACGACCCGCGCTTCCTCGACGGGGTCCTGGCAGCGCTCGACGGCGTCGGGCGGGCGTCGGGCATGGTATTCACGTGGGCGGCCCATCCGCGGACGGCGGCATTTTTCGGTGATGCGCCCCGGTCTCCCTGGGTGAAGGTCGACCCGCCGTTGTCCTACGGGCAGACGCTCAACCACCTGGCCCGGTCGTCCGTGTGCGTCACCGACTCGGGTGGGCTGCAGAAGGAGGCCTTCTGGCTCAGGACGCCGTGTGTCACCATGCGACCGACGACGGAGTGGGTCGAGACGGTCGACGCCGGTGCCAACGTGCTGTGCCCGGACCCCGCCCTGCTCCACGGCGCCGTGACGTCGGCGGCTGCTGCGCCCGAGCATGTTCGATGGGAGCCCGATCCCTATGGTGGCCTCGGCAGCTCTGGCCGAGTGGCGGCCGCCATCGCGCAGTGGCTGGCGTCGTGAGGGTCGGACGACGGCACCCCACCCCGGAAGGAGAGGAATGGACACGATCGACATAGGAGTGATCGGTCTTGGTGTGATGGGACGCCAGCACCTCCGTGTCCTGCGGGGCATCGACGACTTCCATGTCGTCGGTGTGTGTGAGCCGGACCGCGGCACAGCGGACCAGTTCGCGGGTGACGACCCACCGCTGGCTGTAGTCCCCGATGTCGCTGCGCTGGTCGACATCGGGATCACCGCCGCCGTGGTCGCCAGCCCCACCACAGCGCACGCCGAGCAGGCGGGATACCTGGTGGAGCGCGGCATCCACGTCTTGCTGGAGAAGCCGGTGGCGGCGAGTGTCGCCGAGGCGACGCGCCTGCGCGAGGTGGCCCGGAGCCATACCGCCTGCCTGCTGGTCGGGCACGTGGAGCGTTTCAACCCGGCCGTTCGGGTGCTAAAGGAATTTCTCCGGCGAGGCTCGCTGGGGCAGGTCGTGTCCCTCTCCGCCAGTAGGGTGGGGGTTGGCCGTCCGGCGATGCCGTCGACCAACGTCATCTTCGACCTGGCCATCCACGACGTCGACGTCGTGCGGTTCCTGTTCGAGGAGCCCGTGCGGGTGATCGGAGCGACCGGCGGGTCCTTGCCGAGGAACGTGCAGGAAGACTTTGCGCACCTGCTTCTGAGATCG
>JAJZJY010000087.1 GCA_021809885.1 Actinomycetes bacterium | reverse complement strand
GGTCGCTGTCGTCCGGGTGCGCCACCACGAGGACCTCGCCGAGGTCGTGACGCGGCGCATCCATGTCCTCGAGGGAATCACCGACACGAGGACCCTGATCGCCTTCCAGGCGTTCAGCCGCCACGACCTCGAGGCGATCTGGGACCTGGGCGGTGCCCCTGACCGGTCGTAGGCGGGGGCGGGTGCCCCGGGCACGGACTGCCGGCCCGGCAGCCTACGTCTTGCGGGCCAGGTCCCGGACGGCGGCGTTACGGGCGGCGCGCTGCGTCTTGCGCCGCTTCCAGTAGGGGGTCTTCCAGACCTTGAATCCCCCACGGCGGCCGTTCTTGGGCGGCCTGGGTGGGCGCGGTGAGGCCCGGCGTCCGAGGTCGTGCACCTCCTTGGGGCAGTGGGCGTCGGCGTCCTCGAGCAGTTCCTCGTCGACTGCCGCTGTCCGCAAGCAGGCTCTCGCCTCGTGCCTTACCTGGCGCCGGGTCTGCCTGCGGTGATCCTGGGCACCGGGTAGGAAGGTGTCGGCTGGGCGCATGAATCGCCTCCTCGAAACTGCCGGCCTGAGGCCGGTCCCTTCAGTCCACTCTGCCACGCACGCTGGGTTACGCGTGGGGATTCTCGCGACCGGCGGGAGCCGGAAGGTTCCTCAAGCGGTGGTCGTCGGGGGCCGAAAGACCGTCTCCCGGTAGTACCGCAGCTCGGCGACGCTCTCCTTGATGTCGCCGAGGGCCCGGTGGTTCCCACCCTTCTGGGGGGCGCCCGCCAGCGCCTCGGGGTACCACCGGCGTACGAGCTCCTTGACCGTCGAGACGTCGACGCTGCGGTAGTGGAAGAACGCGTCGAGCTCCGGGAGCCACGCGGCGAGGAACCGGCGGTCGGTGCCGATCGAGTTCCCGCACAGCGGCACGGTGCCCGGCTGGGGCACGTGCTCGCGCAGGAAGGCGAGCGTGGCGGCGCCGGCCTGCTCCAGGGTGGTGGTGGCGGAGGCGACCTCCGCGAGCAGCCCCGAACGCGTGTGCATCCCCCGCACCACATCGGCCATCCCAGCCAGCCGCTCCGGGGGGGTGACGACCACCAGGTCGGGGCCTTCGGCCACGAGCTCGAGGCGGTCGTCCGTCACCAGCGTGGCCATCTCGATGATTCGGTCACGGGAGGGGTCGAGCCCGGTCATCTCCAGGTCCATCCATGCCAGCACCCGCAGCACGGTAGCGGGCTCGGTAGCGTGAAGTCGTGCTGCGCGTGCCGCTGGTGAGCGTGGATCCCGGCCTGGCCCTGCCGCGCTATGCCCTCCCCGGGGACGCCGGGGTCGACCTCGTCGCGAGAACGGGGATGTTGGTGGCGCCGGGGGGCGGTCGGGCCCTGGTGCCGACCGGCGTGCGGGTCGCCATCCCGGAGGGGTACGCCGGGCTCGTGCTGCCCCGCAGCGGTCTCGCCCTTCGGCACGGCTTGACGCTGGCCAACAGCCCGGGGCTGATCGATTCCGGCTACCGGGACGAGGTGTGCGCCGTGGTGATCAACACCGACCCGGACAAGGCCTATGAGATCCGCCGCGGCGATCGCGTCGCCCAGCTGGTGGTGACCCCCGTCGCCCAGGTGGAGTGGGAGGTCGTCGCAGAGCTGGAGCCGTCAGAACGGATGTACGGGCGTTTCGGCCACACGGGGTCGTAGGTGCCCGAACTGCCGGAAGTGGAGGCCCTCGCCCGGTTCCTGACGGATCGGGCCGGCGGCCGGACGATCGAGAGGGTGGAGATCGGGGCGCTGTCCGCCCTGAGGACGTTCGATCCGCCGGTGGACGCCCTCGTCGGCCGGATCGTCGAGGCCTGCGGGCGGCGGGGCAAGTACCTGTGCCTGCGGGCGCAGGGGCCGCTGTGGCTGGTCGTGCACCTGGCGCGCGGCGGGTGGGTCCAGTGGCGGGACGAGGCCCCTGCGGCACGCGCTCGTCCAGGGAAAGGCCCCCTGGCTCTGCGGGTCGGGCTCTCCCAGGGGGGGTTCGATCTCACCGAGGCGGGCACCGAGAAGCGCCTCGCTGCATGGGTCGTCAACGACCCGGACCGGGTCGAGGGGATCGCCCGCCTGGGCCCCGACCCGCTCTCGCCGGGGTTTGGCGTCGACGCCCTCACCGCTGCGTTGGGAGGCCGCACTGCCAACGTGAAGACCGTGCTGACCGACCAGTCTGTGATCGCCGGCGTCGGCAACGCCTACTCCGACGAGGCGTTGCACGCCGCGAAGCTCTCGCCGTTCAAACCGGCCGGCAACCTGACAGCGGAGGAGGTCGCCCGGCTCCACGCCGCCGTCGTCGGCGTGCTCGGCGATGCCGTGCAGCGGTCGCTCGGCCTCCCCGCCAAGGGCCTGAAGGGGGAGAAGAAGGGAGGCCTCGCCGTCCACGGCCGGACGGGGCAGCCCTGCCCGGCGTGCGGGGACGTCGTGCGGGAGGTGTCGTTCGCCACCAAGTCGCTCCAGTACTGCCCCACCTGCCAGACGGGGGGCAGGCCACTCGCCGACCGGCGCCTGTCGCGCCTGCTCAAGTGAGCGGCCGGACCGGCGCCCGCCGGCCCGCCGCCCCCATCGCGCCGGCGCCGCCGAGCGGCGTGCGGGAGGTGGCCACCTACCGCGGCGTGCGCTGGCGGAAGGACCCTGACGGCACCATCGGCTGGTTCAACGAGGACGCCGGGGGGTGGCTGCGGTGGCGCCCGGGGACCGACGCCCCGCCCCTGCCGCCGCGCTGGGAGGAGGCCGCCGCCCGCATCCCCGTGCCGCCACGGGTCAGGCGTGCCCCGTGGAGCAGCCCGTACCGGCTCGTCCCGGTCGCGCTCATCCTCGGGGCGATCTCGGTCGGCGCCTGGCAGGCGACGCGCGACAGCGGGGCGGCCGCCGCCCGGATCGCGGCGCGCCAGGCCCACGCCCTTGCCGGCAAGTGCCTGGCGGAGACCTCGGTTCCCGGTGCGCCGGTGGCATACGCGACGACCCCGGTGCCGTGCTCGTCGAGCACTGCCGCCGTCCGGGTGGTGTCCGTGCACGCCGCCGGGCGGAACGGGGCACAGTGCCCGACGGGCGACAAGGTGCTGCAGCTGGCCTACGCCGGCGCCCGGACCGTCGACATCGAGTGTGCCGTCCCCGCCCACCCCTGAGGGCACCTCGCTGCGGGGTACAGTCACGGCGCCATGAGGGTGCGGATAGATCCCGAAGCCTGCCAGGGCCACGGGCGCTGCTACTCGCTCGCCCCCGAGGTCTTCGGCGCGGACGACGACGGGTTCGGCACGGTCCTGGTGGACCCCGTGCTGCCGTCCGGCGAGGGGCCGGCGCGGCTCGCTGGCGCCAACTGCCCCGAGCAGGCGATCAGCATCGAGGCGTGACCCGGCCGGCGCCCCGGCTCGCCCCGTCCCCGCCGCTGCGCAGCTCAGCGGTCGGGCAGGGGCCCGGGGAAGGCAGCCTCGGCGGCGTCCTCGAGCTGCCTCGCCTTGTGGCGGACGATCAGGATCCCGCCTACGACGGCGACCACAGCGGCGGCGCCGAGGCCGATCGTCACGGTGTGCGACGCCTTGGTCACAGCTCCGCCGACCTCGTAGGGCACGAAGCTGTAGATCGCCGCCCAGAGGATCCCGCCGGCGGCGTTGTAGGGGAGGAACCGCCGCCAGTGCATCTTGAGGGTGCCGGCGAGGAACGCCGCGTAGGTGCGCAGCACTGAGACGAACCGGCCGAAGAACACCACCTTCCCGCCGTGGCGGTCGAACAGCAGCCGCCCGACCTTGATCTCCTTGTCCCGCACGCGGATGTACCGGCCGTAGCGGTGCAGCAGGCGGTAGCCACCCTTGTCGCCGATCAGGAAGCCGATGTTGTCGCCGATGATCGCCGCCACTGCCGCCACGGCGAAGATCAGCCAGACCGACAGGGTGTGGCGGCTGCCGGCGTAGAGGGCCGCCGTGATGAGGATGGTCTCCCCCGGGAGCGGGACGCCGAGGCTCTCGGCTCCGACGAGCACGAAGACCGCCAGGTACCCGTACTGGCTGATGAGGTGGTGGAGGTTCATCTCTCGGGGCTGGAGCTGCTGTGTTGTCGTTATTCGGAACCCGAGTGAGATGCGGAACCAGCTCGGGGAGCTGCTTCGACATCTGTGACCGCAGCAACGACTGGGGTCACAGTGCCGGACTGACTTTGCGTTCAACACCCACTAGTCGTGCTCGCAATAGTACGCAGTTCGGAGCCGGGGGCGAGAACAGGTAGGCGGCTGTGACCCAGTTCGCCTACGGGTCCGGCATGCCCGTTTCAGGATCCCCGAACGCACCGCCCGAAAGGTACGCCGTCCCGGCTCCGACGGGAGTCGTGGCGGGCGGTTCTCGGCGTTTGCCCGGAGAATCAGTCGCAGTAGCAACGCTCGCCTTGGTTACAAGCCCATCCCTGACCGGACGTCCGGAGCGGCCAGGGAGCTGGTAGGCTAAAAGTATGACTGTTTCGAAGGTGACCGTGAGCCTCGACCCAGCGGTCGCGCATCGGGCTCGCCAAGACGTCGCAGAGGGACGGGCCAAGTCCGTGAGCGCCTGGCTCAACGAGGCCGGGCAGGCCCGGATGGAAGGGGAGGACTTGGCGGCTGTCCTGACGGACATCTTCAACGAGACCGGCGGACCGCCGAGCGAGGAGGAGTTGGACCGCGCACGGCGGCGCCTGGCGCTGGCCGAGCGGCGATGAGCCTGGTCCTCGACGCCGGGGCGCTGATCGCCGTGGACCGGGGAGACCGTGACACCGCAGCGATCATCGAGGTGGCGCGACGAGGACAACGGGACATAGTCGTACCGGCGGGTGTGGTGGGCCAGGCGTGGAGAGGCAGTGGTCGACAAGCCAGGCTGGCCCGGCTGCTCAACGCCCGCGACGTGCTCGTCGAGGCACTGACGGATGCCCGGGCTCGGGCAGCAGGAGTCCTCTGTGGATCGGCGGGAACGGCCGATGTAATCGACGCCTCGGTCGTGCTCGCCGCACGCCACCACCACGCCACCGTGGTCAGCTCCGACCGGGCCGACCTCCAGGTTCTGGACCCGGCTGTTCCCGTGGTGGACTGTTGACCCTGGTAGCCGTGTCCCGCAGGCGGATAGGGCAGCGGTACAGAGCCTGAGGAGTGGACCGCCGGTATGGCGTGAGGCGCCACCGGTCACTCGACCACGCCACGGTCACGGTCGACGCACCGGCATGGTGAACGCTACGTGGACGCGATGAGGACGGCGACGGTGACAAGCCAGCCCGTCATGCTCAGGTAGAAGATTCGCTCAACCAGGCCGAAGCTCCCCGCGCCGGCGCGGCGGCCGAGGGCCATGGTGACCAGGGAAACCAGCATCGCTGCCGCCAACGCACCGCTCACCGCGCCGAAGGCCCCGCTGACGTGATCGTGGCCGAGCGTCCGGGAAAGGTCGGCTGCCGCGAGGGCCACGGCGACGAAGGCGCACATGGCCAGTTGACCGTGATGACGTCCGGTGTCGCTACGTTCGGCACCGGGGGCGTCCATGGGGAACCAGGTGATCCCGGCGCGCGACACGGCGAAGACGCAACAGAGGACGACCACCAACTGGCTCGGTCGAGGCAGGGCGGCGATGCCGATGGCGGCGCCGACGCCGGCGAGCCCGTAGGCGAGCGTCTGAACCCGGTAGCCGGCCTTGAACCTGGTGATGCCGTACTGGCTGACCGGGTTGCGCAGCGGCGAGAGCCCGCTCGGCCTCAGGTGCAACAGCACCAGGGCGACAACCCCGATCGAAAGGCCCGAGGCGATCAGCGCGACGCCGGCGTCTCTCACCCCCGGCTCCGGCCCGGCTCAGCGATGGCTCGCATAGGTGACCTCCGCGGCCCGGACGTCTTCGACCAGGTTGCCCAGGGCCAGGTTGATGTCGTCGAGGCGGTAGCCCCAGGCCGGGCCGAGCGACTGGGTGACCACCGGCCGGCCGGCGGGGGCGAGGGTTGCGACCTGCAGCCAGGTGGCCCCGCCCTCGCTGCGACAGGTGGCCGAGTAGAGGCCGGGGTAGGTGACCCAGTGAGTGGTGATCGGCGGGGGCGGCGGGGCCGACTGGGCTCTGAGGAAGTAGGGGTCCAGGGCGGCAGTGCCGCCGCCGATTGCGGCCGGGTTCACGCAGGCGACCTGCACGCCCTCGGTCGCTCTCTGGTCCGACTGCAGGCTGACACCTCGGCCGGGTGCGGTCGGCGCCTGTCCATCCAGCACTCCAAGGGCCGCTACACGTACTTCTTCTGCCTCGGCCAGAAGAACGACCCCGCCGGCACCTGCCGGGAACGCTACGTCGCCGCCTGCGACCTCGAAGCCCAAGTCGAACAGCTCTACGCGTCCATCCAGCTCCCGGCCACCTGGGCCGAGCGCCTGCGCGAAGAGCTGGACGCCGAGGTGATCGAGCGCCAGCGGGCCGACGCCAACTTGAGCGAATGGCAGGAGTTCAACGCCGCGGTTCTTCACCCGCCTCGACGTCCGCGACGGCCGGCTCTGCCACGAGGAGTACCGGCCGCCCTTCGACGGCATCTTCAACATGCCCGAGTTCGATACGGGCCACGAGACGAGAGCGGACGACGGGATTCGAACCCGCGACCCCAACCTTGGCAAGGTTGTGCTCTACCAACTGAGCCACGTCCGCAGTCGGCTTGGACGCTAGCAGATCACCGGCCCCGGGCGCGAAGGGCGAAGGCGCGGACGGTCCCGAGGCCCTGGAGCGGCCGCAGGCGGACGCGGCGCAGCTCGAAGCCGGCGTCACCGGCGAGCGAGCCGGCGAGGCCGGCGTCGACGAGAGCGGTGCCCGCCCGGGCAGCGTCGGTGAGCCGGCTGGCCGTGTTGACCGTAGAGCCGTACAGGTCGCCGTGATGGCTGAGGACCGGGCCCCACGCCACGCCGACGTGCACGGCCGGCGCGCCGGGGCGCTCCCCGGTCGCCACCAGGGCGAGGGCGACCTCTGCTGCGCGCCCGGGGTCTTCCACGCTCCACATGACCTCGTCGCCGATGAGCTTCACGACCCGGCCGCCGGCGGCGGCCACGAGGTCGGCCCCGACGGCAGCGAACTCGTCGACGAGCCCGGTGAGCTCCTCCTCGGTGGCCGCCGCCGTGACGGCGCTGAAGCCGGCGATGTCGGCGAAGCCGACCGCGAGGGGCGCCAATGTCTGCTCGTCCGCTTCGAAGGAGAAGGCGGCCCGCTCCACGGCGGCGAAGAGGTGACGGCGGTAGAGGTAGGAGAGCAGCTCGTCGAGCAGGGGCATCGGGTCGGCACCCCCGTCGACCAGAGCGGACAGCAGGCTGCGCCCGCCGGCTGGCGCGGTGATGGCCTCGACGTGGGAGGCGGCGATCGTCGACAGCGCCTGGCTCATCACACGGGTCTGCTTGACGAGGTGGGCGGCGTCGATGGTGCCGTCGGCGAGCAGCTCGCCGGCCCGCCGCAGCGCCTGGCCGTCGCGCCCCGTCAGCGACGCCTCGTCGTCGGGGACTTGCGGGAAGCCCATCGCCAGCCACAGCTGCCTGGCGAGCCCTTCGGCGACACCGGCATCCTCCCAGACCTCCGGCGGCGTGAAGCGCGGCCCGGAACCGAGGATGAGGGCCTCGGCCCGGGCAAGCAGAGCGGCGCGCCCGGGCGGCTCGTCGAGGTCGGGCCCGCTCACGCTGCCAGTCTCCCCCGGCGCCGCCGCGGCGGGCAAACGGCGGCCTCCGGGCCGGCCGGGTAGGGTCCCGGCCACCGAACGGGAGGTGCGGACATGGGCATACGGGCAGTGGTGGCATCAGGAGAGGGCCCGGCACGGCTGACCGAGGTCGAGGAAGCGGACCTGCCCGAAGGTGACGTGACCGTCGATGTCGCCTACTCCTCGCTCAACTACAAGGACGGCCTGGCGGTGACCGGGCGAGCCCCGATCGTCCGGCGGCCCCCGCTCGTCTGCGGCATCGACCTCGCCGGCACGGTCACGGACTCCTCCTCGCCGCGCTGGTCGCCGGGCGAGGAGGTCGTCGTAACCGGGTGGGGGTTGTCGGAAACCCACCCGGGAGGCTACACGGGGCGCCAGCGGGTCCGCAGCGAGTGGCTGGTGGCCCGACCACCGGGCCTGACCCTCGCCCAGACGATGGCGGTCGGCACGGCGGGGCTCACCGCGATGCTGTGCGTCCTCGCCCTGGAGGATGCCGGCCTCCAGCCTGGTGCGGAGGGCCCGGTCCTCGTCACCGGGGCAGCGGGCGGCGTTGGCAGCGTCGCCGTCGCCGTCCTCAGCCGGCTGGGCCACCGGGTGGCGGCGTCGACCGGGCGCCCGGAGCTGCACGACTACCTGAGCGGCCTGGGCGCGGCGGAGATCGTGGCTCGCGACGAGCTGGCACGAGACCCCGGCCGTCCCCTCGAGTCGACGCGCTGGGCGGCGGCGGTGGACACCGTCGGCAGCACGACGCTGGCGTCAGCGCTGCGCCAGGCCCGCTACGGAGCTGCCGTCGCCGCGTGCGGCCTCGCCGGCGGTACCGACCTGCCGACCACGGTGCACCCGTTCATCCTCCGCGGGGTGCGACTGCTCGGCGTCGATTCGGTCATGTGCCCCACGCCCCGGCGCGAGCAGGCGTGGGGCCGGCTCGCAACGGACCTCGACCCGGACCTGCTCGACGGCATGACGACGGTCGAGCCGCTCGGGGCGCTGCCGAGGCTGGCCGAGGACATCCTCGACGGCCGCACCCGGGGGCGGGTGGTCATCGACGTGCGGGCGTGAGCGGGGTCGGCCCCGATGGTTCGGACGGCGAGGCCCAGGGAGGAGCGGGCCCCGACGACGCTGCGATGCGGGCGGTGCTCGGGCGCTTCGCCAGCGGGGTGACCGTGGTGAGCGGGATCGGCCCGGAGGGCCCGGTCGGCTTCACCTGCCAGTCGTTCTTCTCCCTGTCCCTTGCCCCGCCGCTCGTGGCACTGGCGCCGTCGCGCCTGTCGGTGAGCTGGCCGCACATGCACACCAGGGCGGCGTTCACGGCCAGCATCCTGACCGACAGGCAGGAGGCCCTGGCCCGGGCCTTCTCGGTGAAGGGCCGGGACAAGTTCCGCGGCGTCGGCTGGGCGCCCGGCACCAACGGCGCCCCCCGCATCCAAGACGCCTTGGCGTGGGTCGACTGCCGTGTCGAGCGGGTCCACGACGGGGGTGACCACCACCTCGTCATCGGCCGCATCCTCGCCGTCGAAGTCGGCGACGGCGAGCCGCTCGTGTTCTACCGGGGCGGGTTCGGGTCCTTCCGGGCGTGAACCCCGGGGTGCGCAACGCTGTAGGCCACGCGGAGGCTATCGTGGAGGCGGCGCCGAGGTGTCGCCCGGCCGGTTTCCGGCCAGGGGATGCCGGACGGGGCGGAGAGCAAGCCGGGCGGGAGCCCGGAGGAGAGTTCGGCCCTCGGGGCCGGAGTGACATGGGCCGCACGGCCCGACGGCGGTGGAGTGCCGCCTGGGGTCGATCGGGCGGCACGTAGCGGAACTGGAGAGACAACTGGACCCCAACACGTTCGAGGCCGCCGTCGCCGCCCACGCGGCAGGGGTCGCCTCGGCGAGCGAGCTGGAGTTGCTCGCGGCCCATCCGGACGACTGGACCAGGGTGCTGCGGCAGCTCGTACACGAGACCGACGACGCCGTGCGATCGGTGCAGCGCATGGCGGGGGACGAGCGCGAGCAGGTCCTCACCGATCTGCGCCAGGAGCGGGCCCGGCTGTCCGAGGTCCTCCTCGAGCGCACCGGGGACCGGATCGACGGAGTCGGCGAGCCGACGGTGGCACCGGCAGCGCAGCCGGAACGGGCGGACGCCTGTGCCGCGCCTGGCGACCGCCCGCTGCTCCAGGCGTCCTGGGCGGACGGCAGGGTCGTGGTGTGGGCGGGGGGTCCGGGGGCGCCGGCCGGCGGCCATGACGTGGTCGAGCGCCTCCTCGGCCAAGCGGATGCCGTCGGCATCGGTTGGGAGCGCCACGGCGCGGTGCCGCTCCCGGGTGGCCAGACGGCCGAGGCGCGCTCGGCGCCGATCGCCCAGACGCTCGGATGGCTGGTGGGGGTCGGATCGGGCCAACTCCCCGCCGAGGGCGCCGGCCCGAGCCTGCACTGGCTCGGGAAGGCGGCGGTGTGGGCCACGCAGCTGGTCGCCGAGGGGCGGATGGTGCCCGTGCTCCGCGGCTCGACCACCCCCTCCGGCGGAGGGCGGCACGCCACGGGCAGGCACCGGGTGCGGTGGGTGCCGGCCCTGGTCGACCGGGAGCGCCTGGCGAACCTCGCGGCGGCCATGCCCGGCTGCGTCGGCGCCCTCCAGGCGACCCCGCAGCCCGACGGCTTGCTGCGGGCGGTGCTGGC
>JAJZJY010000086.1 GCA_021809885.1 Actinomycetes bacterium | reverse complement strand
CCGGGACTGGCCCGGGCCGGGGCCAGGGCCGTCGCCCCGCCACCGGCCGTCGCCCGCCCCGCCGCACTCGCACCAGCGGCGACGGGCGTGCAGAGCCCGAAGGTGCTGGGCGATGCCCAGGCCGGAGGGCGCCGTCCGGTCGCCCTGGCGGTCCCAGACGCCCGCTACCACCTCCACGTCATGGGAGCGACGGGCAGCGGCAAGTCGACGCTGCTCACCAACCTCGTCCTCTCAGACATCGAGGCCGGCCGCGGAGTGGTGGTCATCGACCCGAAGGGCGACCTGATCACCGACCTGTGCGACCGGCTGCCGGCCGGCGCCGAGTCCCGGACCGTGCTCATCGACCCCGAAGACCCCGACGCCGCGCCCATCCTCAACGTGCTCGCCGGACCGGACCCCGACCTAGTCGTCGACAACCTGGTCGGGATCTTCCGCTCCATCTTCGCGGCGTTCTGGGGACCTCGCACCGACGACGTGCTGCGCGCCGCCTGTCTCACCCTGCTCCGCCACGCCGCGGCCACCGGAGGGTCGACCAGCCTGGCCGACGTCCCCCGCCTGCTGGCCGACGAGGAGTTCCGTGCCCCCATGCTCGCCACCGTCGCCGACGACACCGTCGGCCTCGGCGGGTTCTGGGAGTCCTACGAAGCCATGAGCGAAGCCAACCGCGCCCAAGTCATCGGCCCGCTCATGAACAAGCTGCGCGCCTTCCTGCTGCGCGACTTCGTCCGCCAGGTCGTCGGCCGCCCCGACTCCAGCTTCGACATGGGCAAGATCCTCGACGGCGGCGTCTGCTTCGTCCGGGTGCCCAAGGGAATCCTCGGCGAGGACACCGCCCGCCTGCTCGGCAGCTTCGTCGTCGCCAAGGTGTGGCAGACCGCGACGCATCGGGCCCGGCTCGGCCAAGCCGCCCGGGTCGACGCCTCCCTCGTCGTGGATGAATGCCAGAACTTCTTGCACCTGCCGCGCTCCTTCGACGAGATGCTGGCCGAAGCCCGCGGCTACCGGCTCTCCATGGTCCTCGCCCACCAGCACCTCGGCCAGCTCCCCAAAGACCTGCGCGAGACGGTGTCGGCCAACGCCCGCACCAAGGTGTGGTTCACCATGTCCCCCGAGGACGCCCGCGCCCTCTGTCGCCACGTCGCCCCCAACCTGACCGAGCACGACCTCGCCCACCTCGGCGCCTATGTCGCGGCGGCCCGCCTCGTCGTCGACGGCGAAGAGACCCCGGCCTTCACCCTTGCTACTCGGCCCGCGCCGCCGGCCATCGCCGGCCGGGCCGACGCAGTGCGGGACGCCAACCGGGCCGTCCACACCAGACCCGCCAGTGTTCCCCAGCCCCGTTCGCCGCTGGAGGGGCGGCACCTGCCCGCCCCCTCACTCGCGGTGCAGGGCGGCGCTGGGGACCGAGTCCCCGGCGAGGTCCCTCGCGACGACCCGCGCCAGGTCCCCCACGACGACCGCAGTGGGCTCCGTCCAGACGTCCACGGAGCACTCCATCATGGGCTCCGACCTGGATTGGAGCCCTCGGGCGGTGCCGAACCGCCACGTCAGGGCGACGGAGGGGGCTCCGTGGCGTCGGCGGACTCAAGGGGTAAGGTGTCGTGAAGTCGCAGGATCAATCCGGCCGAGGGCCGGATCGTCACCGGTCGCCGGCCGACGGCCGGTCCGCTCCACGCTCGCCCAATAGGCATTCAGCGCCGGTAGGCACCGTATCGGCCTTCGCTGGTCGTCGGGGCTGGCGTGACCTCGAGGCTCGGCTGCTGGCGGTGATGGGTCGCCTCACCGAACGTGACCGAGTGCTCTGCCGTCTCCTCGACGACCATCGGGTGCTCACCACGCCACAGGTGGCCGACGTCGGCTTCACCGGCGAGCGCCGTGCCCGGATGCGCCTCTCGGAGCTGTACGTCCTCGACGTGCTCGACCGCTTCCGACCCCAAGCGTGGGGGAACCCCTCCCCCTACCACTGGGTGCTCGGGCCGCTCGGCGCGGCGGTCGTCGCCGCCGAGCACGGCACCGACCTTTCCGACCTGTCCTGGCGGCGCAACCTCGCCCACGACCTCGCCGCCAGCCAACGCCTCGCCCACCTCGTCGGCTGCAACGGCCTCTTCTGCGCCCTGCTCCGCTCGGCTCGCACCCGGCCGGGATGTGCCCTCGAGGAGTGGTGGTCCGAGCGGCGCTGCGCCCGAGAGTGGGGCGAGGTCGTCCGCCCCGACGGCTACGGCATCTGGACCGAGCACCGCACCAGCCTCCCGTTCCTTCTCGAGCACGACAACGGCACCGAACGCCTCGACCGCCTCGCCCAAAAGCTCGACGGCTACGCCCGGCTCGCCGCCGAAGCGGGTCACCCCAACTGGGTCCTGTTCACCTTCGCCGGACCCCGCCGCGAGGCCGAAGCCCGCCGGGTCCTCGCCCATCCGGACGTCCCCGTCGCCACCACCGCGCGACCGACGCGCCCGGCGCCCGGGACCGCTCCGGACGCGGCCGTCTGGCTCCCCGTCACCAACACGGGACCACGCCTCCGCCTCGCCCAGCTCGCCACCGTCCCCATCGGCCGGTGAGCATCGGGCTTGACTCCGCACCCGCTGGACTGGGCACCAAGGTCGCAGCCGGCGCGGCGGGTCTCGTCCTCCTCGTCGCCGTCCTCGCCGCCGGTGCCGGTGCGGGGATCGCCTCACTCCTCGGCGGCGGCACTACCACCCCGTCGTCCACGGCAACAGGCCAGATCCCCGCCACCATGCTCACCCTCTACCAAGAGGCCGCTGCCACCTGCCCCGGCCTGCCCTGGACCGTGCTCGCCGCCATCGGCACCGTCGAGTCGGCCAACGGCACCTCCACCCTCCCCGGCGTGAAATCGGGCCAAAACGCCGCCGGGGCGATGGGGCCCCTACAGATGCTCGGCCCCACGTTCGCCGCCTACGACCAGCCGGTCCCGCCCGGCGGGGCCAACCCGCCGTCGCCCTATGACCCCGTCGACGCCGTCTACGCCGCCGCCCGGGACCTCTGCGCCAACGGGGCGGCGAACGGCGCCAACCTCCCGGCGTCGGTGTATGCGTACAACCACAGCCAGAGCTACGTCGCCGAGGTCTTCGCCCTCGCCAGCTCCTATAGCCAGACGGAGGCCCAGACCGTCGCCGCCGGCACGGCCGGTGGGATCGCCGTCGACTGGGCACTCGCCCAGGTCGGCACTCCGTACACATGGGGCGGCGAGACTCCCGGCGTCGGTTTCGACTGCAGCGGGTTGGTACAGGCCGCCTACAAGGTGGCCGGCGTCACCCTGCCAAGGGTGGCTCAGGACCAGTACGACGCGACCAACCACCTGGCGTCTGGGGATCCACTCGTGCCCGGCGACCTGGTGTTCTTCGGGCAAGGCCCGACCGCCGTCGAGCATGTTGGTATCTACGTTGGTGTGGAGAACGGCCGGGCGGTCATGGTCGACGCTCCGCACACCGGCGCGACCGTGAGAGTCGAAGCCTTCCCGAGCACGGTCGGGGCCAACTGGGGTGGCGGCGAGGCGTTCGTGGGCGCGACGCGGCCAGGCAACTGAAGGCCTGTGGTGATCTACGCGCGGGAAGTACCAAGACGAAACGCGATATCGTTATTCGATATCAACTACGGTCCTGCTATGCGAGAGTTCCTCCGGGGCGCGGTGCGACTGCACGTCCTCCACCACGCCGCCCACGGCGAGGTCCACGGGGCATGGATGGCCGAGGAGCTGGCCCGCCACGGCTACCGGATCAGTCCCGGCTCGCTCTATCCGACCTTGCACAAGATGGAAGCTGAAGGGCTTGTCACCTCGCGGGCCCAGGTGGTCGGCGGGCGGGTACGCCGGTCCTACGTCGCGACCGCCAAGGGGCGGCGAACCCTGAAGCAGGCCAAGGCCCAGCTGCTTGAGCTGGCCGCCGAGATCCTCGGCGACACGACCCCGTGACCGAACCCGGCGCCGACAGCCTCCCTCGCGGCGCCGCGCAGGTGTCGCTGGCCACGATCGTGCGGGAGTGGACCCGCATCGGCTGCATCGGCTTCGGCGGTCCTCCGACCCACATCGCCCTGCTGCGACGCCTGTGCGTCGACGAGCGGCAGTGGATCCCAGCCCGGGAGTTCGAGGACGGGGTCGCGGCGACCAACCTCCTCCCCGGTCCGGCCTCGACCCAGCTGGCGATCTTCTGCGCCTGGCGGTTGCGCGGCACGGCGGGAGCGGTCGTCGGCGGGCTGTGCTTCATCACCCCTGGGCTCGTGCTCATCTTGGTCCTCGCCGCGGTGTTCCTGTCCAGCCACCCGCCGGAGTGGATCCTCGGGGCTGCGGCCGGCGCGGGTGCCGCCGTCCCCGCCGTCGCGGTGAACGCGGCCTCGGGGCTCGTCCCGGCGAGCTGGATGCGCATCGGTCCCCGCCGAGGCCAACACCTCCGGTGGCTCTGCTACGCGCTGGCCGGAGGGGCGGCCGCGGCGGTGGTGGGCCCCTACCTGGTGCTGGTGCTGGTCGCCTGTGGGCTGGCCGAGATCGTCATCCGACGAGAACATCGACCAACCGGGCCGGCCACGGCTCGGGCCGTGGTCCCCGCACTCGTCGGTCATGTGGCCGCGGCCGGTGGGCTGGGGGCGCTCGTGTGGGTGGCGTTCAAGGTCGGCGCGCTCTCCTATGGCGGAGGGTTCGTCATCGTCCCGCTCATGCAGCACGACGCCGTGACCACCTACCACTGGATGACCGGCGCCCAGTTCCTCAACGCCGTCGCGCTCGGCCAGGTTACGCCCGGCCCCGTCGTCCAGACCGTCGCCGTCGTCGGCTACGCCGCCGGTGGGGTCACCGGCGGGTTGCTCGCGGCGCTGGTGGCCTTCGCCCCGTCGTTCTGCTTCGTCCTCTTCGGCGGCCCCCGCTTCGACCAGATCCGCGCCAACAGCTCGGTCCAGGCGTTCCTCACCGGGGCCGGACCCGCCGTCATCGGCGCCATCGCCGGCTCGGCCATCCCCCTCGGCCTCGCGCTCGGTCACCTCTGGCAACTTGCCGTGCTGGGCCTCGCCGCCGTCTGGCTGCTCGCCCTGCGAAGAGGCGTCGTCATCGCCATCATCGGCGCCGGCGCGCTCGGCGTGGTCGCTGTCCTGGCCGGCGCGCCCTTCAACCACTGAAGGACAGGGCACGGGAGAATGTCTCGCATGACACCAGACGAGCGTGGTCCGTCCTCGATCACCGAAGCGGTGGCCGAGTCAGACGCCGCATGGGGCCCGGCCGCCAGGCCTGAAGCATGCCCACGGGTGTCGCGACCGGCATCAATGGGTCGAAGGATCCCACCGTGTTAGTGGAGCTGGCCATCGGCGACGCCTATGGGGCGGGGTTCGAGTACGCCGAAGCGAGCTTCGTGGCGGCCCACAACACTTTGACCGGCTACGTTGAGCATCCCTTTCACCATGGGCTTCGACCCGGCTGCTACACCGACGACACCCAGATGAGCATCGCCATCGCCGAGCTGCTCGTCTCTGCGGACCCCTGGACGCCAGAGAACCTCGCCGAGCGCTTCGTGGCGGCGTTCCGTCGCGACGAGCGTGTCGGGTACTCCCGCGGGTTCTACGAGCTGCTGCGCAGCGTCAGCTCCGGTGTCGAGCTGCTCGCCCGGGTGGACCCCCGAAGCAGCCGGAGCGGGGCGGCTATGCGAGCCGGACCGATCGGGGTCCTGCCCGAGGTGGCCGAGGTCCTGGCCTACGCCGCCATCCAGGCCCGGATCACCCACGACACCGACGCGGGCATCCAGGCGGCCCAGGCGGCGGCCCTTGCCGCCCACTACTGCTATCACCACCTCGGCCCTCGAAGCGCCGTGGCGCGCTGGGTCGACGAGGAGCTGCGTCGGGCCGGCGGGCGGGGCGGATGGGCGGAGCCGTTCAGCGGGTCGGTCGGAGCCGAGGGGTGGATGAGTGTGCGCGCCGCATTGACCGCGCTCGGCAGTTGCCCAAGCCTCAGCACGCTGTTGCGGACCTGTGTCGCCTACACCGGCGACGTCGACACCGTCGCCACGATCGCGCTGGCCGCCGCATCCACATCGAGCGAGGTGCACCACGACCTTCCCGCAGTCTTGTGGAACGGGCTCGAGGACGGTACCTACGGGCGCAGCTACCTGCGCCGCCTTGAGCACCGCCTGTTCTCCCGCTACCCCGCCGCCAGCTGAGCGGGCGGGCGGCGTCGAGGTCTTCCCCGAGCTGTCGGACAGGGGCGTTCTTCTTCACGCCCTTCATGACGCCTTCGAGCGGCACGACATCGGCGCAGCGTCAGTCGTCTCCTTCGACGAGCCAGTCTTCTGCCTCACCGAACCAGGGCGATCATCAAAGCGGTTCCTAATTGGACCAGGTCAGAGAACATCGGTCACCAAGAGGGACGCGACGCCTACAGTTCGGAGATGCCTGCCAAGTGGTCGCGCCTGTGGTTCGGCGTGACCGCGCTCTGCGTCGCCGCTGGCATCGCCATCAGCATTGTCACCGCCGCGCACAACAGCACCGGCCACTTCCACACCCCGGTCGAACGGGCCTTCAACACCTTCGCCTTCTTCACGATCGACTCGAACCTGATCGTCGGAGCGACGGTGCTGTTTCTCGCGCTGAAGCCGGACCGCTCGTCGCCGGTGTTCGCCACGTTGCGACTGATCGGCGTCGTTGCGATCACGGTGACCGGGCTCGTCTATCACATAGCCCTGGCGAGCCTGTTCGACCTGCAGGGCTGGGACCAGCTCGGAAACCAGCTCGTGCACACCGTCGTGCCGGTCCTGGCCGTGGTCGGATGGCTGATGTTCGGTCCGCGTGGGCTCACCTCGGCGCGCATCGCGGTGTGGTCCCTGGTCTTTCCGGTGTGCTGGCTCGGGTTCACGCTGATCCGGGGATCCTTCGTGCACTGGTACCCGTACCCGTTCATCGACGTCACCAAGCTCGGGTACGGAGGCACGCTCCTCAACTGCCTGTGGGTTTCCCTCCTGCTGCTCGGCCTCGCCGCCGGAGCGACCAAGGTGGACCGCGTCCTCGCCCGATCTCACCAGTGACGCATCGCAGCAGGCGCGCCGGTGCCGCTCTGTGATGTCGTCACGGTGGAACGGGCACGGGTCGGCGAGAGGGTGCAGATCAGGTCCTCGACGTCGGGCCCGGAAAACGGAGCCCTCCACGCCTTGACCCTCGACGCGAACAAGCCCGAGTACTACGTCCGACGCGACGGCTCCACCTACTACGCCCGGCCCCCGAGGAGATCACCGCCGCGATCAAGGGGGGCGAACCATGACCGGTGCTTCCCTGGTTCGCTCAGCCCTGACAACCGGCGCCGAGGCGCGTGGCGCCGCGCCGATGCCGTGCTCTGCCTGATCCACCACTCAATGGACCCTCGAGCTCTGGCCACCCGAGGTTGCTGGTTATCGACCAGGTCGCGGGTGGGCAGGTGGGGAGAGGTGGCCGCACAGGGACCCTGTATCGCCCGCCCGACGAGGCACCGCCGGCAGCACCATGATCTCGCTTCCCGCCTTGCTTTCTCGGCCGTGCCGAGGTCTCCTCGCCAACAACGCCGCGCGAAGAAGGAGACGCCATGTGGCGAGTTGCCATCTACGCCCGAGAAGTCCCCGGTCGTTCCGGCCGGACCAGGCTGGACCGCCAGGTGGGCCGGCTTGTCGCCCAGGTCGCCCGCCAGCCGGGTTGGCGCCACGTCGCCACCTATGCCGACCAGTCGAGTGGCGGCTGGTGGGTGCGACCTGGGTTGTCCCGCCTGCTCGTCGACGCCCCGGTCTCCTTCGACGTGGTCGTCGTCGAAGGCTACGGCCACCTCTCGCCCAACCGGCGCGAGTTGAGCGTGATCCTCGATCACCTGAGAGCGGCCGGCGTGACGACGATCGTCCTGCGCCCGACCGCGGGACGTCGGTTCGCCAGAGCCGTGGCGAACTTCGCTCTTGCGGACGTGTTAGCCAGTGCTCTGAGCTGAACACCTGGACGACCGACACCGCGGCATCAGCCCGCCGCTGACTCGCTGGATTCTCATCGCCTCACCGCATGGCGAGCATGGTGACCAGGGCGCCGCCGGTCATGAACGGCGCCATCGGCAGGGTCCTCTCGTGGATCTGCGATATGGCAACGCGCCGCCCGGCCGCGACGACCGCGGCGGCCGTGAAGGCCAGGAGCGTGCCGGCGGACACGGCGGACCACCCGAGCCACCCGAGGTAGAGACCCACGACGCCTGCCCACTTGACGTCACCGAATCCCATACTGGCTGGGAACCCCAGCCCGAGGATGAGGTAGAAACCGGCGAGCAGTGCCATCGCGATCCCGGCCCGGGCAAGGGGCCACCACGGACCTGAAGTGGCCGACGCGAGCGCGAGCAGTGCCGGACCGACGAGGTAGGCGGGAAGAACGGCACGGTTGGGGATGCGTCGGGCAGCCACATCGCTCACGCTGACGGCGGCGGCGACCGCCCCGAAGTAGCAGTAGGCGGGAAGCGGTGCCGACCACCCGAACCGCCAGACAATCGCCGCCTCGACGCCCGCGCCGAGCACGCAGGTGGCACCGACACGAGCCGGCGTGTCGAGACCAGGGAATGCGTTCCCCGGACTCACGACGACAACCGGGTTGGCCGGGGTCGCCCCGGGCTGGTGGCGTCGGGGGCGGTGAGGGAGCGGTAGAGGCGGGCGGTGGCGTCGTCACCGTCGACGTCGAGGTCGACGAGCCGGCGCTGGAGGAGCTGCCAGGTGGCAGTGACCGCGTCGAGGCGGTGATGCGCGGCGTGAAGGGTCATGAGCCGGCGGTAGGGCTCCTCGGCGTAGCGGTCGAGGTCGATGACCCGCTCCAGCGTGTCGACGGCGGCGTCGGGATGGCCGGCGTGGTCTTCGAGCTCGGCCAGGCGCAGGTGGGCATCGAGGGCTCGGCGATGCAGGTCCTGGCGGACCGGCTCGACCCAGGGGTAGTCGCTGCCCGCCAACAGGTCACCGCGGTAGGCGTCGACGGCTCGGCGCAATGCCTGGCGAGCCGACTCGTCGTCTGTGGCCCGGGCGGCCCCGGCGAGGGCACCTTGGAAGTCCCACAGGTCGCAGGTGATCTCCGTCGCGTTGGGCCGGTAGTGCTCGCCGACCTTCTCCAATACGTCGAGGGTCTCGCCGGCCGGACCCCGGAAGTAGGCACGCAGGTCGCCGAGCGGGTGCCAGAACTGGTCGAGCACCCGATCCGGCGGAGTGTCGGGCCACAGCGCGTCGACGACCTCGCCGATAGTGGCGCCCTCGGGGCGGAGCAGGCACCAGGCGAGGAGCGTCTTCGCCCGACCCCGCAGGCCGGTGGTGACCGGCTGGCCGAAGGCGGCGATGCGGTAGGGGCCGAGCACCTCGACGACGAGAGGCCGGTCGATTCCCTCCCCGCCGAGCCTGGGTTCGGGCCAGCGCAGTCCAGCGGGCGTAGCCGACGAAGAGGACCCATCGACGTTGCCGTTGCGGTGCAGGAAGATGGTCGGCTCGGACGCCTGGACGTTGGTCTCGTCCTCGTCGTCGGCCGCTCGGTTGGCGTCGGTGACCGACCCGAGCAGCTCGACGGCCTCGTCGGCGCGGAGGCCGAAGAGCTGGACACCGCCGAGGTGCTCTGCGAGCGGATGTGGTTCCGCGTCGGTGACCGTGCGGCTGGCATCGACGGCAAGATGGCCGGTGGCGACTGGGCTGTCGTCGAGGAACACCGCGGCGATCCCGAGCCGGCACGCACCGGCGAGCAGTGCCGACCATCGCCCGCGCGACTCGTCGGGTACCGAGTCGAGGAGCACGATCAGCAGGGGCAGGGGGTTCTCGGGGTTCTCCTCCCGGAAACAGGCGGCGTCGGGAGCGTCGGCGGCGTCGAGGCGTCGGGTCCGGGCGATCGTCTCGGCCTCGACCGCACGCGCCACGTCGTCGGTGCTCTTCACTCGTCGGATCGCTCGGTCAGGACCGAGCCCGGGCAGCAATCGGTCTGCGAGCGCAGTGATGAGGAGGACTTCGGCCGCACCCGGGTCGGCCCGCACCAGCAGACCGGCGACGACCGCCCGGACGATGTCGTCGGTCGCCGCTCCGCACACCGCGATGCCCGACAGGTCGGTGAGCTCGACCGTGACGGATTCCCCGTTGCGGACACCCACCTCCAAGCGGCCCGGCTCCTGGCGACGCTCGGTGTCGTCGAACGGGAACGCCGGGGTTGCCCCGGGATCGTCGATCTCCCCCTCCCAGGGGGTGTCCGCGACGCGGGCGAGGTGGCGCAGGGTCGGCCGCAACGGCTCGGGGGTGAGGTCCCGGCCGGGCTCGGGCGGCCGGTAGCGGTAGGCATGGCGGCGCCGCAGCCGCCCGAGCGCGACAGCCGAGAGAACGCCGGCTGCGAACGACCCGGCGACCACCGACCCCGAGGGAAGCCGGACCGGCGC
>JAJZJY010000085.1 GCA_021809885.1 Actinomycetes bacterium | reverse complement strand
GGGGTTGAGCCGGTCAGCGATGGTCTCCAGTGTCAGCCCGACGAAGCGCCGATCCGTCCTCTCCCTGACCTTGGCTCGGATAGACGCCATGGCCCGGTCGGACGGCCATTTCAGCAGGTAGTAGCGGCCGGGCCACTTCCGGGATTCGCACATATGGTTATGGAACCCCAAGAAGTCGAAGCCCTCTGCCCCTCTCGCGAGGTGGACGATCCTGGTCTTGTCGGGGTGCAGTCGCAGCCCGAGCGGTGCCAGGGCCGCCTCGGCGACGGAGCGGGCCGTCTCGGCTCGCTCCCTCGTCGGACACAGGACAACCCAGTCGTCGGCGTACCTGATGGCCTTCCCCGTCTGCCGCCCCGCCTTGGCGAGTGCCTCATCGAGGACGCTCAAGGCGATGTTGCAGAGCAACGGTGAGATCGGAGACCCCTGCGGGGTTCCCGATGAGATGTCGGCGTACACGCCACCCTCGATCACCCCGGCTCGGAGCCAACTGTGAAGCAGCTTCAGCATCGCCCGGTCGGAGACCCGGCGCTCGATCAGGACCATGAGTGCACCCTGGTCGATCTCGTCGAAGCAACTCTTAATGTCGGCATCAAGTACCCAGTGCGCTCCGGCGTTCGCCGTCTGGCGAATGACCTCCAGTGCGTCGTGGGCGGACCGCTTCGGGCGGAACCCGAAGCTGGCTGGCGAGAAGTCGGCTTCGAAGATCGGTTCGAGGACGAGTTTCGCCGCACTCATGAGCACCCGGTCCCGGAGCGCTGGGATGCCGAGCGGCCTGGTTTCCCCAGGCTTGCCCGGTTTCGGGATGTTCACCCGTCGCAGTGGTCGGGGCCGATACTGCTGGGTCTTGACCTCTGCGGTGAGTATGTCGAGGAAGGAGCGGACTCCATCCATCCCCCCGGCCTCAATGGAGTCGATACTGACCCCGTCGACGCCGGGCGCACCCTGGTTGGTTGCCACACTGACCCACGCCTGCCACATCACGTCACTGCGGGTGAGCTTGTCGTAGAGGGCGTGGAATCTGCGTGTCGGGTCTTGCTTGGCACTGCGGTAGAGCACGCGTTGGAGGGCTCGAACGGGGTCCAGACCGTCGGCCTGCCTGATGGATCTAGCCGACTGCTCGGCACTCACCAGCGTTCCTCCCTTCCTCTACGTGCATCGGTGAAGCAGGGGTCCTTCGCTCGGGCCGGGTTGTGTTGTCCCGGTCGTCATCACTACTACGACCCCCTCCGACTCCCTCTCGACTGCCTGCCACTTCCCGGGGTCGCCGGTTATAGGCAGACGCACTCCTCATCCCCGCAGGACGAGGGCCGAGGAGGGCCTCTCCAGTTCCCACGACAGCCTTCTGACCATTCCACGCCCCTTACGCCGGGAGGTTCTTGAGCGCCCGCTCCAGGTTCTCTGGCGCCTTCCATGGCCTTCACCCATTCAGGGCAGGCTCGGCTCCTCCTTGCTCCTGCTTGCGCAGGTGTAACTGACGACGCCGCAGGCTTCACTTGATGTTGCGGACTGGCCATTTGCTCGGCCCCGCTTCGACGCAGGCATCTCGGCCGACGCCGGAGGCTTCGCTACCGGGGACCCTGGCGTCTCCCCGGACCGGACTCGCACCGGCTGGTTGTCGTGAGCTTGTCGCTCGGCCACGTCATGTCATCGACTACTCCTTTCAACGACACTCGCGTCCGAGCTGCTGGACGCACCCTGAATGGTTGCCCGTCACCTATCCGCTGAGCTTCTAAGAGGCTGTCGCGGAAGTCTTCCCAGCGCGATTACGCGATTACCGGATCGGTCAGGCGGCGCAGGAGCAGGCGGGCATGGGCGGCCCATACGAATCCTTCGGTGACCTTGGGGTTGCGCTCATAGTCGACTTGGAGCCTCCGATGGTTCATCAGCCACGACCAGGTGCGCTCGACGACCCACCGGCGCGGCAGGACTTCGAAGCGGTGCTCGTGGATCTTCTTCACAACCTCGGCGGAGATGTGGTGCGCGCCACAGGCAGCGATGAACGTCTTCTTGAACCCGCCGTCGCACCAGAGCTTCGAGAGCCGGCTCGTGCGTCCCCGTGCCCGCTCGACGACCTCGATGCCGCCGACGTTGTCGGACACGCTGGCGGCGACGACGACCACGGCGACAAGAAAGCCCATGGTGTCCACGACGCCGAACGTCTTGCGTCCCGAGATCTTCTTCCCTGCGTCGTATCCCCTGGTAGAGCCGGTGACCGTAGCCGCACCCCGCACGCTCCTCGCGTCGATCGATCCGGCCGACGGCTCCTTGTCACGGCCCTCACGTTCGCGGACCTTCTCGGTGAGCCGCTCGCAGATCCGCTCCCACGTGCCGTCCTCCGACCAGCGCGCGTGATAGCGGTGGACGGTGTTCCAGTAGGGGTAGTTCTTCGGCAGCGCCCGCCACTGGCACCCGGTCGCGGCCACGTAGAGGATCGCGTTCACGATGTCGCGCTTGGCCCACTTGATCGGCCGCCCGATCCGGCCCTGGCCCGAGTACGTGGGGATCAGATCGGCGATCAGTTCCCACTCCTCGTCGGTCAAATCACCCTGTGTCGACCGCCAGGTCTTCGAAATGGATGCGTCACTTGTTCCCATCGTTCAATCCTATGAGATGTTGCGACCCGGAGCACGGCAATCTAGCCGCTGACCTGGTCGGTCTTTATCCACAGGCTCTTACGAACCCTGGCTGACCGCTGGCGCTGGAGCAGTGGCCGGTGTGACCGCGACGAGCGTGCTGTAGACGACGACGTTGGACAGGTAGTGGCCGGTGGCCCGGTCGAATTGGCCACCGCAAGTGACCAGTTGCAGCGCGGCGTAGCCGTGCGATGCGTAGACCTGTTCGGCAGGGAACTGAGCCTTGGTGTACATGGCCACACTCGTGACCGCGAAGTGCACGACCACACCGTCGGCCAACGTGACCTCGATGGAGTCGCCGGCTTGAAGGGTGCGCAACTCGAAGAACACCGCCGTTCCCCGGTAGGAGTCGACGTGTCCAAGGATGACCGCCGAGCCGACCTGGCCAGGAGTCGGGCCGAAGCGATACCAACCTGGCTGCGCGAAGTCGGTGGGTACCTGGGCGGTCCCGTCGGGGTTCAGCCCCAGAGCGGACAGCGACACCTCCACATCGATGGCCGGGATGTGCAAGAAGACCGGTACCGACCGGGCCGCCGACAGCTGAGCGATCCCCGTCGGCTTCGGTTTCTGGGTGGTGGCTGGCGTGCTGGGTTGGCGATGAGAAGTCGGAGCGGGCGCTGGGGCAGGCAGGGCGTCACCGTGACCCCGCATGCCGAGGGTGAGCAGGGCGGTGCCAGCGACCATCAGCGTGACGGCAGCCACCCACCAGCGCCTCGAAGAGGGTCTCCTATGCGCTCGCCGCGCCGCCCGGATCATGCATCCCTTCGGCCTGATGTGCTGTAAGCACGACGTCGGCGCACGCCCTGGCCGGCCGCGGCAACCGCCCCGACCAGCGCCATCCCACCCAGGGCAATCAGGACGACGTTGTCACCGGAGCCGACGGACCCGCCGGCGCCCGTGTTCGGTGCGCCGGTGGGGATGACGCCGGAGGAGGCCGTCGCGCCCGTCCCCGCGGTGGTGGTCCCCGTCGCGCCCGTCCCCGCGGTGGTGGTCCCCGTCGCGCCCGTCCCCGCGGTGGTGGTCCCCGTCGCGCCCGTCCCCGCGGTGGTGGAAGTGGTCGGGGTGGGCGTGGCGGCGGTGCAGGTCGGAACGGTGATGGTGTTGTCGTCCAAGCTCACCTGGCCGTTGCGGGCCAGGATCCGCCCGGCCACTGTTGCGCCCGTCTGCACCGATGCCGACGTCAACGCCATGACGGTCCCGACGAAGGTGCTCTGGGTGCCCAGCGTCGCCGAGCTGCCCACCTGCCAGAACACGTTGCATGCCTGGGCTCCCCCGATCAGCTTGACCGAGCTGTTCGACGCGGTGACCAGTGTCGATCCAGCCTGGAAGATGAAGACAGCGCTGGGATCGTTCTGACCGTCCAGGGTGACCGTGCCGGTGAGGCTCATGCCCGTTGCAACCTTGTACACCCCCGGGGCCAGCGTCTGGCCGCCCAGGTCGGGGTTCGCCTCCACCGTGGCCGGGGTTCGCCCCGCGGCGTCATTGTAGGCGGTGGTCAGGCTGGACTGGCCTCCCGAAGCGACAGCGTCACCTGCGTGGATGGATCCGTTGGTCACCTGACCGGGCGGGAACCCCGTGACCGCCGAACCGGGGCTGACGCCCACATCTCCGGAGATCGTAGACGGGCCGGTGTTCGTGACCGTGGTGCCTGCCAACACCGCGAACGGCGCGGCGCTCCCCATCCCCACCGGGGACTCCGCCGCCATCGCTACCGGCGCTCCCAACACCGTGGCGAAGATCGTCACCGTGGCGACAGCCCCCACGGACACGATCCTTCGGCGTAGACGGCTCTCATCACCCGAACGGGTTACTGGCATCATGGACGTGCCTTCCTATGGACGCGATTCGCGTCGAGTCCAGTGTGCGCTCTCAAAGCCCTGCTTGTCACAACCGCACCACAACTCTGTCTTTATTGCTGCAGGAACGATTCAGCTCCTCCCGGAACACGACTTCGCTGTTTCCGGAAAGGTCGCGTGACCAGAAGATTCGCGAAGTGATCGTCGCGCTGGTTTACCGGCAGATCTCGAAGCCCATGCGTGAAGGCCTGCCCGATGCCGATATCGAGGCGTTGTGCGTCGAGCATGCAGCTCTGGCCGACGCCACTACCGCTGACCGGCAGTGAGACAACGAGTGACAAACGACCTCCATTCGTGCTAACATCGAGTTGTTGTAATGAGCGACGCTATCCAGACCCCGTAGCTTCGCGTTGATTGCGCTCCGAGGGGGTCGGATTGACATCTGACGGTCAGCTGTCAGAGGTGCTGAGCGATTTCGCTCGCACGATGGTCACGGACTTTTCGATACAGGCAATTCTCGACGAGCTCGTCGGGCGTATCGTCGAAATGTTGCCGGTCACCGCGGCCGGGGTGACGCTGATCTCGCCGGGGGCCGAGCCCCGCTATGTCGCCGCGTCGGATGGGTCCGCCCTGCGCTTTGAGCAGCTCCAGACCGATCTCGGTGAAGGACCGTGCTTGGCCGCCTGTCAGAGCAACGAAACGATCTCGGTGCCCGACCTGCACGCCGAAGGGCGGTTCCCGACGTTCACGGCGCGAGCGTTGGAGGCCGGTTTGGTGGCGGTGTTCGCTCTCCCGCTCCGTCACCGGAAGCACCAACTCGGCGCTCTGGACCTCTACCGAGACAGCGCGGGCGAGCTGAACGCCGAGGCGATGATCGCTGCCCAGACCCTGGCGGACGTGACCACCGCCTATCTGGTCAACGCCGAGGCCCGCGCCGACCTCGAAGAGTCCTCGCGCCGGTACCGCCACATCTCCCTGCACGATCCGTTGACTGGGCTCCCCAATCGGGTGCTGCTCATGGAGCGTCTCGAGCAGGCCATCCTGCGGTCGCGCCGTTCCGCCTTGTCTGCGGCGGCGTTGTTCATCGATCTGGACCAATTCAAGGGCGTCAACGACCGCTATGGTCACGGGGTCGGCGACGACGTGCTGGTGGAGGTAGCCAGACGGTTGAGCGACGTGCTGCGGCCCGGCGACACCTTGGCCCGGGTGTCGGGGGACGAATTCGTGGCGGTGTGCGAAGAGGTCACCACTGTGGCCCAAGCCGAGGGACTCGTGGCGCGCCTTGATGCCGCCTTGGCCCGGCCGTTGGTGTTGCCGGGGAGCGTCGAGTTGTCCATCAGTGCCAGCGTCGGCGTCGCTTTCACCGGGCAGGACGTCGTCGCCGAGGACGTCGTCGATGCATCGGATAAGGCGATGTACCGAGCAAAGCAGGCTGGGGGAGCCCGACACGAGTTCCTCAACGCGCGCGATCGGGGCATCGCCACCTATGAGGCCGGCTTGCAGCGCGACCTGCACGGCCTGTTGGGGCGCGACGAGCTGCACCTTGCGTACCAGCCGATCGTGGAGACCGCCGATGGGCATCTCACCGGCGTGGAGGCGCTCTTGCGCTGGCGTCATCCCAGCCGCGGGTTGGTGATGCCGAGCGTTCTGGTACCTCTGGCCGAGAGAGCCGGGGAGATTCCCGCAATCGGGAAGTGGGTGCTCGAGGGGGCATCGGCCGAGCAGGACCACTGGCAGCATGCGTACCCGGTCAGCGACGTGACCATGTCGGTCAACGTGTCGGCCCAACAGCTCATGTCAGATGGTTTCGTCGCCACCGTCGCCGCGATCGTCCGCGCCCGTTGCAGCCCACCAGAGCGGCTCGTCCTGGAGATGACCGAGAGCGTGTCCGTCCAAGACGGCCAGCGTGCCCTCGCCCTTCTCAACGATCTCAAGGAATTGGGCGTCAAGCTCGCCCTCGACGACTTCGGCACCGGCTACTCGTCGCTCAGCTACCTCCGCCAGTTTCCCTTCGACATCGTCAAGATCGACCAGACCTTCATTGCCGGCCTGGCACGCGACCAGGCCAGCCAGATCATTGTGGCCTCGACTATCCAGCTCGCTCACGAGCTGGGCTTGACCGTGACCGCCGAAGGCGTCGAGACCATCGAACAACACCACGAGCTGATCCGGCTCGGCTGTGACTCATGCCAAGGCTTCTACTTTGCCCGGCCCATGGCCTCGGCGGGCATCGACACCCTCATCGACCCCCTCGGCAACGGTAACCATCTTCCTGCCCGGACCCTCGCCCAGATTAAGCGTTGACGGCGTGACTGGTTGAGCATCTGGGGACGCGCTCGGGCGACGGCGTCTGTGGGGGCGGCTGGAATGGCGGCAGCCGGATGCCAGCGAGGAGCGGCCGTTCGCCCCGATGATCTGGTCGGCCTCCCACTGACCGGGCTCGTCCCGGTTGCCCACCGCCGCTGGGCGGGCCGAGCTGTTGGGCGGTCAGAGCGCTTGTCCTCCAGCGGGCCGAGGGCGACGGCACCCCGGCCGTCGGCGTCACCTCGGCGAGCGGGGCCGTGCTCGGCTCCGGGCGGAGGTCCGAGGGTGCCAGGCTGCTCAAGGGACCGGTGGTCGGGTCCCCGACTCCAGCTGGTGCATCACGTCGCGGATCGTGCGAGCGGCTGCCTCGTCGGGGAGCCCCCACTCCGGCTGGTAGCCGAAGAGCTCACGGACCGAGCTCGACCCGAAGCGCCCGTCGAGGATCTCGAGGTGCTCCGAGGAGACGAGGGCCGGGTGCACCTCCCCACACGCCCGCGTCAGCATCAACGTCTCGTGGCGGAGCGTCGACAGGTAATTGGCGAACCGGACTCGCTTCAACGTGGGGTCGAGGCCGCCGGCGAGGTACGGCGACTGCGTCGCCACTCCCACGGGACAGCGGCCCGTGTGGCACTTGCGGGCCTGGATGCACCCGATCGACAGCATGGCCTCGCGTCCGACGTTCACGAGGTCGGCGCCGAGCGAGAACGCCAGTAGCGCGGCGTCGGGGAAGCCCAGCTTGCCGGACGCGATGAACGTCACCCGGTCGTCGATGCCGGGCTCGGCAAAGATGGCGAACACCCTCGAGAGGGCGATCTTGAGCGGCAGCGCAACGTGGTCGGTGAACACCAGCGGCGCAGCGCCGGTCCCGCCCTCGCCGCCGTCGACGGTGATGAAGTCGACGCCACGACCCTGGTCGTGGGCCATGGCTCGTGCCAGCGCCTGCCAGAACCGCAGCTCGCCCACGGCCGACTTGACACCAACCGGCAGCCCGGTGGCCTCCGCCAGGGTCTCGACGAAGTCGAGCAGGGACGACACGTCGGTGAACGCCGAATGGGCGGCCGGGCTCACGCAGTCCACGCCCACGGGAACGCCGCGAAGCCGGGCGATCTCGGGAGTCACCTTGGCGGCCGGGAGGACCCCGCCGAGGCCAGGCTTGGCGCCCTGTGACAGCTTGACCTCAATGGCGCGGACCGGGGCGGAGGCCACCAGCTCGAGGAGCCGGTCGAGGTCGAACCGCCCGGCAGCGTCACGGCAGCCGAAGTAGCCGGTGCCGATCTGGAACACCAGGTCGCCGCCGTGGCGGTGGTGCTCCGATAGACCGCCCTCGCCAGTGTTCTGCCAGCAGCCCGCCAGCTTCGCCCCCCGGTTGATGGCCTCGACGGCGGGCCCCGAGAGCGAGCCGTAGCTCATGGCGGAAGCGTTGAACACCGACGTCGGGCGGAACGCGTACCTCCGTCGGCGGGCTCCGCCGAGCACCTTGGCACCGGGAAGCGCGTCGTACCCCTTCGGCACGGCTGAGAGGGGGAACGCGGCCTGCTTGAAGATCAGCCAGTTCGGGGACGCCTCGAGGTCCTCGTCGGTCCCGAACCCGAAGTAGTTGTTGCGCCGCTCCGCCGACTCGGCGACCCACGTGCGCTGGTCGCGATTGAACGGCTTCTCCTCGTTGTCCCGGGCGAACCAGTACTGGCGCATCTCGGGGCCGACGAGCTGCACCAGGTTTCGGCCGTGCCCGATGACCGGGAAGTTGCGCCAGATCGCCTGCCGACGCTGTGCCCGGTCGAACGCCGCCACCCCGGCGACGGCAGCCGACAGCCCGGCCACGACGCTGCGCAGCTTCATCGCCTCCCCTTCGTGCGACCGGTGACCTGCTGTCGCCGGCATCCCGTCCACCGATGTTGCCATGGACCACCCGCCGCCGCGCGCGTGCCGTGTCCCCGTCGCACCGCCGTCATGGACCTACCTGCCCGTCGACAGACGGACGTGCTCGGGCGGCCCGACCCGGGCGGCGACCAGCACTCGGCCGTCCTGGGCCCCGACGAGCCACACGTGGCGCACCGGGTCGTCGGCCGCGACGACGAGCCGAGGAGCGGCGTCCGGGAGGAGGGCGGCGGGATGCTCGACGGCGGCAGCGAGCGGCGTCAGCGGCTGCTCCTCCAGCGCGTCCTCGATGGCCGCCCAGGCAACCGCGTTGTTGGCGTGGCCCCAGACGTCGAGGTCGGCCGCTCGCAGTGGCCACGACCGTTCGGTGGCAGCGCGCGCCATTCCTGCCGGCGGCCCGGGCAGCGTCAGGCGCAGTCCGACCGTGCGGCCGCCAGCCGAAGGGCCGTAGACGTCCTCGAAGCGCGCGTCGAGACGGGCCGGCGACCCCGAGCGGCGATCGATCGCCACCCACACGGCCCGCGTCGCCACCCGAGCACCTGCGTCGCCAGTCACCAGCGTCGTGCGCTCGGCCCACCGAGCGCCGGTGCCAGAGCAGAACGTGACGAGGCTGAGCTGTTCGCCGAGGACGGGGAAGCGCTCGACGCGCATCGCCGTCCGCCGGAGCATCCACCCGACCTCGTCGCCGAGGCCGGCGTCCTCCACGTCGTCCTCGGCCACGTCCTGCAGCAGTCGAGCGAGGGCGTCGAGCCGGCCGCGTCGGCATGGGCGGGCGTCGGCGAGGCGCACTCGCGCCGCGCCCCTGTGGACCCGCCCGGCCGGCGGCAGCCACCCCGCCAGCCAGGCACGCTCTTCGACCGGCTCGACCTCGGCACGGACGCGGAGCGCACGGGAACCGACCGCAGCGGTCGGTCGGTCGGCTGCGTCAGGCACCCGCCCAGCCTGCCATCGCTTCAGACGTCATCCGGCCACAGAGCCCTTGCGGCTCCCGAGGGCGTCGCCTGCCGCCCGCACCGCCCTGGCCATCTTTCTTTCCCACCGTCCGACAGTCGCGGGACACGCGGCCATCCCGCCCGCCGCCAGGCACAGCACCAACTGCCGCGCTGTGCCCTGGTCGCGACGCACCAGGGCTTCCACCCGGTCGTCCCACCTGACCGCCACGGCGACATGCTCGAGGACGTCATCGATGATCGCGGCGACGAAGCCGGCGGACGGCTCAGACTTCCGGCACTCGTTGAGGCGTGGCGAGGTCCTGGGGAGGCCCAGGTCGTCGAATTGGCAGGCGTGGTCACGCGTCGAGCCGCAGCAGGTGTCCGGAGCACGGGCCACCTCGAGCAGGGGAGCGCGCTCCTTGCGAGTGTCCCTGGGTACCGCGAAGACGGGGATCGTCAGCTCCACGTCCTCGACCCGACGTCGCCCGGGCCGAGGGCTGGCACGGGGCCATGAGGTGGAGCTCCGTCGTCGCCTCCCCCCGCGGTCAGACCGCGCCCGTCCTCGACGCGTCCGGGCGACCCCGTGCCGCCGCGGATCGTCCACCCACTGACGGCGCACCCACTGACGGCGAACGGCCCACGGGCCGATGCGACCAGCGCACCCTCTGCGACCACCGGCCCGGGCAAGGCCCGCTCATCCGACGGCGAATTGCCGCCAATTCGGCTGAGAGGGCTCGAGGCGACCGGCCGGACCCTGGCCGAAGAGGTGGAAGAGGTCCCCGGTGATCCGCCGCAGCGTACCGGCAGGGCAGCCGGTGCCACTTGGAGGACAGGCGGCCAGGGAA
>JAJZJY010000084.1 GCA_021809885.1 Actinomycetes bacterium | reverse complement strand
ATCCAGCCATGGGAGCTCGGGGTCGTGCCTGCCTCCTGGGTGCCTCCGATGCAGTCGCGGGTCGACGAGATCTGGACCCACACGTCCTACTCGCGGGAGTGCTTCGTGCGCGCCGGCATCGACCCGGCCAAGGTGCAGGTCATCCCGCTCGGGGCGGACCCGGCGGTGTTCCACCCCGAGGGTGCCCGCTACCCGCTGGCGACGACCAAGACCTGCAAGTTCCTCTACCTCGGCGGCACCATCCCCCGCAAGGGCTTCGATGTCGCCCTCGACGCGTACCTGGAGGCGTTCGGTCCCGACGACGACGTCTGCCTGGTGGTGAAACCGTTCCTGTCCGACGCCCACTACCGCCTGAGCAACCTCGACGAGCGGCTGCGCCGCGCCGCCGCCGATCCCTCGAACCCGGCGATCGAGGTCGTCGAGGAGACGAACCTTGCCGACGAGGATCTGGCCGGGCTCTACCGTTCCTGCGACGTGTTGCTGGCTCCCTACCGCGGTGAGGGCTTCGGGCTCCCGATCCTGGAGGCGATGGCGTCCGGCGTGCCGGCGGTCGTGACCGGCTACGGCGCCAGCCTCGACTTTTGTGACGGATCGAGCAGCTGGCTGGTTCCTGCCAGGGAGGTCCCGATCGCCGTCGACGGAGAGCAACCCGCCAGAGGTGAGTTCCGTTGGGCGGAACCAGAGCGCGACGCCCTGGTCCGGCTGCTCCGGGTGGCCAGTGCCGACGAGCTGTCACGGGTTGACAAGGCGACCGCCGGTGTCGCCAGGGCGGCGGCGTTCACCTGGCAGTCCATGGCGGCATCCGTGAGCGAGCGGCTCCAGCTGCTGGCGGCCAACGGTGACGAGGGGAAGGCGCGCGCTCCGGGCCGTGTCCCCGGGGCGGGTGAGGGCTCCCTGGTCCGTCCTCTCGTCAGCGCCTGCATGATCGTCAAGGACGAGGCGCAACAGCTCGGCGACTGCCTCCGGTCGATCCGCGGCCTGGTCGACGAGCTCGTGGTGGGCGACACCGGATCGTCGGACGGCACGGCCGACATCGCCCGGTCGTTCGGCGCAGAGGTCCACTCGATCGCCTGGGACGACGACTTCGCCGCGGCCCGGAACGCGGTCCTCCGCCACTGCCGGGGTGAGTGGATCCTGTGGATCGACGCCGACGAGCGGTTCGAGGGCGACCCCGAGCTGGTGCGCGACGCACTAGTCGGAGCGGACAGTGACGGCCTGCGGCTCGAGATCGACAGCCTGCAGGGCAGTGGCATCGCCGGGGTCACGACCCACAGCGCCGTCCGCCTCTTCCGCCGCGGCCTCAGATGGGCTGGCCGGATCCACGAGCAGATCGTACGCAGCGACGGGCGTGGGCCCCGTTCCCCGGTGTTCCCCGGTGCGAGGCTCGTCCATCTCGGCTATACCGACGCACTGCTGGACTCCAAGGAGAAGCGCCAGCGTAACCTGCGCCTTGCCAAGCTCGCGTTGCGGGATGCTCGCAGCCGCTCCCAACGGGACGAGGCAGAGCTGAACCTCGGCCGTTCCTACCTGCTCGCCGGACTCCCCGAGGAGGCGCTGGAGCACCTCCAGCGGGCAGCCCGCTCCGGCGTGCCGGTCATCGCCCGGGTGGCGCTGGCCACCGCCATCCGGGTACAGATCGGCATCGCCGACTACGAGGGGGCACGCCGTCGTCTGGAGGAGCTCCGGGCCCGGTCGTCGTTCCAGGTCAGCTGTGACCTCCTCGCCGGCGAGATCGCCCTCGGCGAAGGCCAGCCGGAAGAGGCGTTGCGGTGGTTCGCCACGCTGACCGCGCCGATGCATGACGACGATCAATTCCTCCACAGCCCATTCGAGGTCGCCCACCTCGTCGCTGCGTGCCACCGGTTGCGTGCCGACTACGCGGCCGCGGCGCGCTGTGCGCTCGACGCCCTCGTCACCTACGGGCGGTACCCGGAGCATCTCGGTATCGTTCTGCAGGACCTGGCCCTTGCCGGCAGGGACCCGATCGAGCTCGGTCGGGCACTGCCGGCGGACAGCGAGCGCCAGTGGCTCGCCCAGCTCACCCAGGTCGAGCCCGACGCCGGGCTACGCGCCCTGGATGGCGTGCTCGAACAGCGCCCGGAGAGCCTGGCGGTCCTGGCGGCGGCCGAACCGTTGGCCCGGAGGGCCAGTGTCGATCGGTCGCTCTTGTGGTCCGCTCGCCTGGCCCAACGTGGTATCACCGAACGCCCGGTGATGGCGGTGGCGCGTGACGCACGCCGGCCACTCGCCGACCGGCTGCTCGCGGCCGCTGGGGCGGTCAAGGGGTTCGACGACCCAGATGCCACCTCGGTGCTGTCGGAGCTTCTCGCCGGCGTCGATCCCGAGGGCGCTGCGGAGGCACGCGAGGTCGTCGAACGGGTGCTCGGTCGAGAGCGGGGGGGCACGGCCCTCGCGAGCGCCGGGCGCCTGGGGAGCGCCGCCTCTCCGGTCACTCGGGTCGTTCCACGGGGATGGAAGGTGAGCATCGTCCTTCCCTGTCTGGACGGCGCGGCGTTCACCCTCCGGTTCGTCCGCAGCGTGGCCGCCACCGTGCCGGCTGGGGAGTACCAGCTCGTGATCGTCGACAACGGCTCCAGCGACACGACCGGGCGGCTCGAGTCGAGCCCCGACGGGGCGGTCGTGGTCGTGCGGAACGACGCCACCCGCAGCCGCGCTGCTGCGATGAACCAGGGTGCCGCTGCCGCCGATGCCCTGGTGGTGGTCCTCGCCGACAACGCCCTTGTTCCCCACCACGGCTGGCTCGCGCCGCTGACGGCGGCGCTCGATGACCGGAGCGTCGGTGCCGCCGGGCCGCTGCTCCTCTGCCCGGATGGACGTGTCCGGCACGGCGGCATGCAACTGCTTGAGACCGACGGGATGTTGCGCAGCGTCCCGGAATGGCCCTGGCGCCGCCCCCCGCGGGGCGACATCACGAGCGGTGAGCGGCGGATTGTCGCCGACGAGCTGGTGGCGATCCGGCGCGACGTGCTCCTCCGGGTGCAGGGGTTGGACGAGACGTGCGGACGTGGTTTAGAGGTAGCGGATCTCTGCCTCCGGCTCGGTGCCCTCGGCTACCGGGTCCGGTTCGTGGCCGAGAGCGAGCTGACCCACGCCGAGCTGGGGGCAGGGGCCTCCGGGTTGGGGTCGGACCCGACGGACGCCGCCCGCTTCACCGAGCGCTGGCGGGCCGGCGTGGTGACGGATGACCGGCGCGACGGCGTGAGCATCGCCGCGCCGTTCGGCACGGGGAGCGCGGAAGACCGAGCCGCCCGGGCCCTGGCCGAGCTGGTGCGCGCCGCCGGGATCCCGGTGACAACACGCTCCTGGCCGGTGGGACCGATACCCGACGGGTGCTCGTGGCGCCATCGCCCCGGGCCGCGCCAGCGGGTGGTGGTCGCCTTCGCCGGTCCGGACGAGGTGACAAGAGCCGAAGAGGCCGATGCAGCGTGGCTGGATGGAGCGAGAGCGACGTGCGTGCGCGACGCCCGGATCCTGGACGCTCTCGTGGGTGGCCACCACGGAGCGGTGGAGGCCGCCGTGTCGCTGGTCCCCGACCTCGCGGCGAGCGTGTCGCTCCTGTCCGCAGCCCCGGTGGAGCCGGTTGGCGTGGGCACGGGGCCGGGGTCGGCCGGCGTGGGGCAACGGCCGGGCGCCCTCCACCGGTAGCGCCGCAACAGGACTCGTCACGAAAACGTCCTCAAGTCGGCGCCGGTCACGCCGATAGTACCCGTGGGTACCCGGATGGTGCCCGCCGACATGCACCACCCGTCGGCAGAACTCCACGAAAGGAATCGAGCGCAATGTCTGCACTTACCGTCAACTTCAATGCATCGGCAACCCAGGCCACCGTCGACCTGACCAACACCAACAACAGCCTCAACAGCCTCATCGGCCAGCTCTCGTCCGGCCTGCAGATCCAGAACGCGGCGGACAACCCTGCCGGCTACGTCTCCGCCGGACTACTCGGAGACCAGGCCGCCGGCTACGGCGTCGACATCACCAACGCCCAGGACGGCGTGTCCATGCTCCAGACGGTGCAGGGGGCCCTCAATCAGGTCTCCAGCATCCTCCAGCAGATGCAGCAGCTGGCCTACTCCTCGGCCAACTCCGGTACCACCGATGCCGCGGCGATGTCGGCCAACCAGCAGGAGTTCGCCGCCCTGTCGAACGACCTGAACCAGATCGCCGGGTCCACCAAGTTCGGGAGTGAGGTCCTCCTCGGAGGCAACTACTCCGGCACGTTCCAGATCGGGACGGGGACGGGTTCGAACAGCCAGCTCGCCATCTCGTTCCAGACCGGCGTTTCAACCACCGCCCTCTCTCTGACCACGGTAAGCGTGGGCACGCAGTCGGATGCGACCACGGCCATCACGGCGCTGTCGAGTGCCATGAACACCGTGGATAACATCGCCGGCTATGCAGGAGCCACCCAAAACGAGCTGACCGACGTCGTCAACAACCTCACGGTCGGTCAGGAGAACCTGCAAGCCGCCCAGGCGCAGATCCAGGACGTGAACTTCGCCCAGGCCTCGACGGCGCTGGCGGCACAACAGGTGCTGCTCCAGTCGGGGAGCGCGGAGCTGGCCAACGCACAGGCGGAGCCGGCGACGCTCCTGCACGCACTCGGCCTGTAGGCGCAACCCTGGTCGACGCGGCGGGGGCGCCACGTGGTGGCGCTCCCGCCGTGCCAGGAGAGGTATCGGGGAGCAGCGGGTGCGTCCGCGGCTCTCGTGTCTGAGTCGGAGCACATGGGTCCGCACCGGGGTCGTGCCTTTGGATCTGGCTCATCGCGGAGGCCCATGGTGCCGGCAGATGCGCCTGGTCGAGCCGACGACGGCGAAGATGTGGGACCGGGCAGAAGGGGAGAGCGGTGTCGACAGGGAGCATTGGTCCGACGTTCACCGGACAAGGCATACTGGCGGAACAGGGGCTCGCGTCCGGTCTGAACACGAGCGCGATCATCAGCGCCTTGCTCCAGTCCTACGAGCAACCGATCGTCAATCTGAAGAAAGAGCAGTCGACGCTCAACTCGGACGTGACGCTGTGGACCGGCATCCAGTCAGACCTGAGCGCGTTCCAATCGGCGGCCGCCGCCCTGTCCACCCCGTCCGACTTCCAGGAGACGACGGCAACCTCCAGCAACGACGCGGTGGCGACGGGCACGACCTTGAGCGACGCCACCGTCGGCTCGGTGAGCTTCGCGGTCGACCAGTTGGCGGCCGGGCAGATCCTCGTCTCTTCCGGCTCGGTGGCGTCGACGTCGGACGAGATCACGTCGGCTGGGTCGCTGCTGGTCTCGTCGGGCACCGAGGCGCTCGGCTTTGCGTCCCTGGCCGGGAGTGGGCTCTCGCTCGGGGCCCAGACGATCGACGTCACCCAGGCGAGCGCCGCGGCGTCGACGAGCGGGACGACGGCGGTGGCGTCCTCCGTCACGATCTCGTCCACCAACGACACGGTTGACGTCACCGCCAACGGGACCGCGTACACGCTGACCCTGGCGTCGGGCACCTACGACCCGTCCCAGCTGGCGGCGGCGGTCACGGCCGCCGCGCAGGCTGCGGGCGCGCCCGTGACGGGGTCACTGAACGCCCAGGGCGAGATGGTCCTGGCGACGACGAACCAGGGGAGCGCCGCCAGTCTCCAGGTGACCGGAGGAACGGCCCTGTCGGATCTGGGCCTGGCGGCGATGTCGGCGGCGGCATCCGGGACGGACGCCGTCGTGAGCGTGGATGGGACATCCACCACCTTGAGCAACCTGGCGGCGGGCGACGTGGTGACGTTGGCCGCTCCTACCGGCTCGATCAGTGCCACCGTCGGTGCCTCGGGCGGGCTTTCGGTCGGCTCGGTGGATGCCGAGAACGTCTCCACCGGGAACGGCTCGTTGGCGTCGGTGGTCTCGGCCATCAACGGATCGGGGGCCGGGGTGACGGCGTCGGCAGTCGCCAACGGCGCTGGCGGGTACCTCTTGGAGCTGGCGTCGTCGGCAACGGGGGCGACCGCCAACGTCGGCATCGCACCGGGCAGCTTCTCCTCGACGATCGGGACTCTCGACCAGGCCCAGGCGGCCCAAGACGCCGAAGTATCGCTGGGCGGTAGCGGTGGGCCGACGATCTCGTCGACGACCAACACGATTGGAGGGTTGCTGCCCGGGCTCGACGTGACACTGTCCTCAGTGGCCTCGACCCCGGTCACCATCACCGTCGGCCGCGACGGCACCGCGATCGCCTCCAAGGTCTCGGCCCTGGTCGACGCGGCCAACAAGGTGCTCTCGGACATCTCGTCGAACAGCCAGTACGACGCAGCGACCTCCACCGGCGGGCCGTTGCTCGGCAACGCGACGGCTGAGCAGATCACCCAGCAGATCCTCTCGGTGTTCTCGACCGCGGCCGGTGGATCGGATCTCGGCAACGCCGCGGCGGCGGGGATCACCGAGAACAAGGGTGTGCTGTCGTTCGACGCAGCGACGTTCCAGTCCGAGTACGCCGCCCACCCGAACCAGGTGGAGGCGCTGTTCTCCCAGGGCGGTTCGTACAGTCCCGCCTCGAGCGCCTACACCGGGCAGGTGTCGCTCGTCTATGCCGGTGACGGCACGCAGGCAGGCTCGTACTCCGTCGTCATCGATCAATCGGCCACCCAGGCCACCGATACCGGCACGGTGGCGTTCGCCTCCGGATCGGCGACGGTCGGCGCTGCCGATACCCTGGCTGTGAGCTCCGGTGGCACGACGGCGACGTACGACGTGACGGCGGGTCAGTCCGTCTCCCAGGTGGCGAGTGGCCTCGACGCCGCCTTCGCTGCTGCCAACATGGACCTCTCGGCTCAGGTGGTCTCCTCCGGCGGTTCGTCGTACCTGCAGATCACCTCCGCCAGCTACGGGACCGCCGGCGATTTCTCCGTCACGGAGTCCGGGACCGACTTCGGTCTCGCCGGCTCGTTCACTGGGGCCAACGTGGCGGGGACCATCGACAATGTCGCTGCGTCGGGCAACGGTCAGATCCTGTCCGCTCCGACCGGTAACCCGACGCTGGCCGGGCTCTCGTTGAACGTCGGGATCACCGGGATCACCTCGGCGACGACCATCGGGACCTACGACTACACCCCCGGTATCGCCCAGCAGCTCAGCAGCCTGGCGGCCTCCCTCACCGGCCCGAACGGAGCGGTGACGACCGAGATCAGCGGTCTCCAGGCCCGCTCGAGCGCGATCAACCCTGAGATCGCCTCCCAGCAGCAGATCGTCAACGAGGAGAGCGCGATGCTGAACAAGACCTTCGACCAGCTCGAGGTGACGCTACAGGGACTGAAGGAACAGTCGTCGGCGCTGACCTCGGCCATCAACTCCTCGAGCGGGTCCACCCAGTCGAGCGGCGGCTGATGCTGGCGCCCGGGTTCGACCGCGTGGCGGTCTTGCGTGAGATGATCGAGACGGCCACGCCGATCGAGCGGGTCATCCTTGCCTACGACCACCTCGATGTGGCGCTCGAGGTTGCCGAGCAGGCAATCCTCGACCGGGATCCGCCGTCGGTGAACCGGGAGCTCCAGCGGGCCCAGCGCCTGCTGGCCTTCCTCTCGGTCGCGCTGGACCACCAGAGGTTCGAGCCCGCTCCGCTGATCGACCGGCTCTACCTGTACTGCTGGCGCCGGCTGATCGAGGCGAACACCCAGCTCGATGTCGAGGCAGTGCGGGAGGTCCGTGACCACATCAGCCAACTGGGCGCGGCCTGGCGCCAGGCGGCGAGCGCTTCCGCTCCGGCATGACCGGGCTGAGCCCTCCCCGCCCCGGGTGGACGATGAGCGACTGACCCAGTCCACCAGGGGTGTCGACCGGCTAGGAGCCGGATGCTCCGTGCTCGCTGGAGATGCTGGCCACCAGGGTGTAGCGGTCACAGGCCACCAGATCGGCGGCCACGTCACCCGTGGTGTCGGGGAACGTGATCGTCGCCTCGTCGAACCCGACGCCGGCGGCCAGCACGACCAGGGTCTCGGGGAACAGCGGGTGCCGATGGGTCGGATCCAGCCAGAACAGCTTGTGGGCGGTCAGGTTGTGGGGGTTGACCGTCTCGGCTAGCAGCACCCCGCCGGGTTCGAGCACCCGGCGTGCCTGGGCCAAGAAGTCGGGCAGCACGGCCGGGTCGAGATGTTCGACGACCTCGACGGCGACGATGCCGTCGGCACTGTTGTCGGGTTGGCCCGTCAAGTACTCCAGGAGGTCCGCTTCAACAACCTCCAAACCGCGCTCCCGCGCCCGCGACAGCATGCCCTGGTCGCTGTCCACGCCCACGGCGCGCACGCCGGCCTCGGCCAGCATCCCCAGGAGCTCACCCCGCCCACAGCCAAGCTCGACGACTCGGCGTCGATCTGCGAGCAGGGCCGCGTACGGGCGTACCAGCTCACGCACCCTGGCCGATGAACCACGGAACACGTCTTCGAAGGCCAGGTACGCATCCCCGACTCCGGGCAAGGTGCCGGACGCGGTCGACCCCGGGGGTCGGCGGAACCCGACAACGGATCTACCCGTGGCATCGAGAACCCGGAGACCATCGGGCAACGCGCAGAAGGGCACTCTCGACCAGCGCTCCGCCATCTCCCATGCTGACGTCGCAGACCGTTCCAGCCGTTCGGTCCGGGCCGTTACGGCGTCGATGGCAACCTGGTGGGAAGCGATCGCCTGCTCCAACCTGGCCACGGCGTCGGCCATCAGTGAGGTCAGTCCCTCTAGGGTGGCGTCACCGGGTGGTGGCTCGGTTGCCATGGTGACGGACGACGCCGGCGTCGTCGAGTGGCCGGAACCTTTCGTCGAGTGCTCGGAGGCTTTGGTGAGCGACTCGAGACGTTGGGCTGCCGTGGAGGCAGCCCGATCCCACGACGGTGTGGTGAGCGCGGCGATCCGTTGATGGGCGACCGCCGCCGCTTCACCCCATGACCAGCGGCGCACCATGTCCTCCCGTCCTCGGCGACCCATGACCCGGCGTTCGTCGGGATGGGTGGAGGTCCAACGCAGGAGCTCGACCAGATGGCCAGTGCTCGGGAGCGCCCAGCGCTGGCCCCGGTAGTGGTCGACGTCCACCTGGGTGTCGTCGACCACAGCCACCTTCTCCACGTCGATGAGGAGGGTAGCGCCGGGATCGAGGATCTCCGGGGGAACGCCCCAATTGGTGGTGATCACCGCGTTGCCACACGCCTGGGCGGCGAGTAGCAGCCGTCCCCACCCCTCGCCTCGGGCCGGGCTCACGTAGACGTCGATACCGGCAACGAGGCGGCGAAACGCATCCGGAGAAAGGTGGCGATCGAGTACGACGATGGGGGCGACGTCGGAACGGCCGCGCCCCACGGCGGCAAGCTCGGCATCGACCGCGCACTCGGCCTGAGCGATGGTAGGAGCATGGCCACCGGTGCTTCGGGGGGAGCAGCGCAGCACGAGCACCACGTCGTCAGATGGAGAGAAAGCCTCTGCCCACGCCTGCAGCAGGACGTCGGACGCCTGACGGTGGCTCCCGTCGAAGACGGAGAGGAAGGTCGTCGAAGCGGCGGTGGGGAGTGCCAGAGGAGGCAGATCGGGACGAAACCACGAGCTGTCGATGCCGCCGGGGACGACGTGGATGCCGGTGGTCACGCCCGCAGAGCGGAACGTCTCCTGGTTGAACCGCGTGGGCACCCACACCTCGTCCACGGTGTTCAGCTTCTCCACCCACAGCGCCGGTAAGCCGTCGGTCTCGTGCATCGTGCGGATGACCGTTGGTCCGGGACCAGGGACCCGCTGGGCGAGGCCGCCGATCACGTGGATCACCGCCATCTTGCCGTTCGTGGCCCGACGATCGAGGGCGTAGCGCACCGAGGCGGCGACGTGGGGCTGGTCCTCTTCGAGCTGTGCCTCGAGCCCCGAGATGGCTGCACCGATCTGCTTGGCCGCAATGGCGGTTCCTGTCGCCGTCAGCTCGTTCACGAAGGCGCGGGCTTCGTCGGCCTCGTCGCCGGCGTTGTGGAACGGGGCGATCCAGATGACATCGGCGGTAGCGGGACCGGCCGTCCCGCCGCCGGATGGGCCGGCGCGCCGCGCGTTCCGATCGGCGCTCACCGGGCGGGATGCGGAACGCTGGTGGGTCACGGGTCCTCCGCGGTCAGGTGTGGGAAGCGGCACGCGCTGCTGCCTCCACCGCCGCCGGCCGGGTATCGCAGAGACCGTGGCAGTGGGCTGGCAGTCGTCGGGTCTGTGAGGACTGTCGGCATCGCCGGCGGCCAGCTTGAGGGCCCGGAAGTGTCACGCAGGCTGGAGCGTCGGGTTGTGGGCGTCCCACCTCGGCGAGGAGCTTCGCGAGGTGCACCGGCCGCCTTCCCAGGATCACCGTGGTGAGAGAGGAACAGGGAGATCCGTGGCGATCCTGTGTCGTGAGCGGGGCCGAGCCGCCGGACGAG
>JAJZJY010000083.1 GCA_021809885.1 Actinomycetes bacterium | reverse complement strand
GCAGCCCGCCCACGACACTCACTCGGAGCATGGTTCATCACCTCGCGACCATGCCGAAGGCCACGACTGAAGGAGATTCCCGGGCAATGTCACGGATCGTTGTCACCGAGAAGCTGGCTCCGAGGGGCCTCGAGATGATGGCGGCCGCGGGTCACGAGGTCGACGAGCAGCTCAACCTCTCTCCCGAGCAGCTCTTGAAGGTCGTTCCGGGTGCGCACGCCATCATCGTGCGCTCGGCCACCCAGATCACCGCCGAGGTTCTCGATGCCGGCGCCGACCTGGTCGCGGTCGGTCGAGCCGGTATCGGGCTCGACAACATCGACGTCGCCGCGGCCACCAGGCGAGGCGTGATGGTCGTCAACGCCCCGGAGTCGAATATCCTCTCAGCCGCCGAGCACGCCTTTGCCCTCTTGCTGGCCCAGGCGCGCAACATCCCGCAGGCCCACTGCGCGCTCGTGGCAGGTCGCTGGGAGCGGGTGAAGTGGGAGGGGGTGGAGCTCCACGGCAAGACCCTCGGCGTCATCGGCCTCGGGCGGATCGGAGCGCTCGTCGTCCAGCGCTCGCTGTCGTTCGGGATGCGGCCTTGCGCGTACGACCCCTACATATCACCCGAGCGGGCACAGAAGATGGGTGTAGAGCTGCTTCCCCTCGAAGAGTTGATGGCGGTGGCGGACTTCGTCACCATCCATCTGCCGAAGACCCCCGAGACCACGGGGCTCATCGGCAAGGACCTGCTGGGCAAGGCCAAGCCGGGGATCCGTATCGTCAACGCCGCGCGCGGCGGCATCGTGGACGAGGACGCGCTCGCCGAGGCGATCCGCTCAGGAAGGGTCGCGGGCGCCGCTCTTGACGTCTTCGCCACAGAGCCGTGCACGACCTCCCCACTGTTCGAGCTCCCGAGCGTCGTCGTGACCCCGCACCTCGGAGCGAGCACGCACGAGGCTCAGGACAAAGCCGGGGAGCAGATCGCCGAGCAGATCATCATGGCGCTCCGTGGTGACTTCGTCCCCTTCGCGGTGAACGTCGCTGCGACAGGCGTATCGGAAGGGGTCCGGCCGTTCCTCGACCTCGCCGAGAACCTCGGCCGGATCGCGGCGTCGATCTCGGAGACGGTACCCAAGCGCCTCGAGATCAGCTACAGCGGAGCGCTGGCAGGGGAGGATACCCGGATCCTCACCCTGGCGGTGCTGAAGGGAGTCTTCGCCGGGGGAGAGGGGCCGGTCTCCTACGTGAATGCCCCCAAGCTCGCCGAAGAGCGCGGACTCGAGATCGTCGAGTCACTTTCCGCAACCACGTACGAGTACGTGAGCCTGCTCACGATCCGCGCCAACAACCATGCCGTGGCAGGGACCGTCACCGGCCCGCGCGCGACCCCCCGTCTGGTCATGCTCGACGACCACGCCGTCGAGGTCCCGCCTGCCCCGCACATGATCGTCGTGCGCAACGACGACCGTCCGGGAGTGGTCGGCAGCGTCGGGACCGTGCTCGGCAACGCGGGGGTGAGCATCTCCAATATGGCGCTCGGCCAGACCACCGGGATCGAAGGCGAGCTTTCCGGCACAGCGCTGATGGTCCTGTCGTTCGACCGTCCTGTCCCCGACGGCGTGCTCACCGCGTTGCGGGGGACTCCCGGCATCCTCGACGTGTACGCGGTCACCGCAACCTGACCTCGAAGAGGGTCGTCACTGGTGAGTCCGGTTGAACGCGGCGCCGTCCCGGGCGGAAGTCCCGTGCCAGCCACGTCGGATCAACCCAGCGTGATCCCCACCACCACTCAGGTGGACTGCCCGAAGATCTGGAGCGGTAGGTAGGCCGAGACGACCCAGTTCGGTGCGTCCACGATCTCCGTGATCTTCAGGTGAGCCGACACGGACGCCAGCATGTATGCCTCGACAGGCGCGACTCGATACTCGTGCACCATCCAGTCGATCAACGCGCGAACCGCGTCGCAAGCGGCGGCCATCAAGTCGGGACCGACCCCCATGGTGGCATACCAGTCGGTGCCGTCCAGGCCCGGATGCAGTGGCCCGGGTACGCGGAGCTGCGGGCCGGGAATCGACCTCCCCTTGTGCAGACGGAGCCGGAACGACACATCGAGCGGGCTCTCGATCGCGGTCAGGCACACCTCACCGTCGCCCATCGCCGCGTGGCCATCCCCGATCGACACCATTGCGCCGGCGACCTGCACCGGAAGGAAGAGCCGTGCGCCCGCCACGACGTCCCGACAGTCGATGTTGCCACCGAAATGACCCGGGGGCGCTACGGGTGCGGGCGACTCGACGGCCGGACAGGCACCGATCGTGCCGGGGAACGGTCGGAGCGGGATGGTTGCCACGTCACCGAAGCGTGCCGTCGTGCCACCGTTGGCGGCCAGGTCCCAGATGTGCAGATGGGGAGTGGGGAAGTCCTCGCTCAGGAGACCCCCTCCGGGAAGGACCGCCGTGAAACCCCATCCTTTGTGTCGGACCGAGAGCACCTCGATCTCGATCGTGTCACCGACGTCGGCACCAACGACGCGCACCGGCCCGAGCAGTGGGTAGAGGCGGGATAGGTCGAGTCGCGCCAGGTCCTCCGACCTGGCTGACGGCGTGATCTGGTCGTCAGTGACCTCCCGCAGCGCGGCCGAGACCTCGCCGCCGTCCTCCACGACGGCCACCGGCGGCAGCGTCGGATCCCACTCGTGATGAGCTTCGAAGTCCGAGATGTCGGTGGGGCTCACGGGAGGCCGACCACCCACCGCGAGACAGCGCAGCCGGTGGTCATGAAGTCGTAGGCCATCTCGATCGAACGCTAGCCGGAGGAGGAAGGTGCTGCGCGGTGAACGCCGCACCGTGACCACCACCAACCACCATGGCCCGAGCCCACGACGCACGTTCAGGCACTGTCGTGCCCAGGTGAAACCGTCGGGAGCACCTGCCCGCCGAGCAACTCGATCGCACGGGAGGGGTCGGGCCCGAGCCGCCCTGAGAAGGTCACCGTTGACGGCCCGGCTTCGAGCAACTCTTCCAGCCCAGCTATCACGTCTCGGGCGTTCCCGCTCGCGACGAAGGTGTCGAGCGTCCTGTCGGAGATCCGGCGCGCCGCACCGTCGACGTCTCCTTCGGCCATCGCTTCTCCGACACCGCGCACCTCATTCGGGTCGATCTCGAAAAAGGCGACCTGCGGCTCGAAGACCCGCAGTGCAAGGAACTGCGCCAAGATCCGGCGCCCGAGCGCCCGTGCCTCTTCGCGGTCATCGCCGATCGAGATCCACACCTCGCAGCCGACCGGAAAGTCCTCCCGCCCGGCGGCCTCACGGGCACGTCGCTGCAGGTCGCGGAAGAACCCAGGAGCCCAGATCCCCGCTGGCCGCAGCTCATCTGCCCACCGCGCTGCCTCGACCACCATCCGAGGGCCGAGGGTGCCGGCGAAGATCGGCACCTTCGGCCGCGCTGGTTCCCAGAAGAACTGCGCCTGCGGCTCGGCGCTGAACAGCTCACCCTCGTAGACGGCGCGGTCTCGCGCAAGGAGCCGGCGGACCAGCTCGGCGGTCTCGCGTACTGCCACGACCGGACGTCGTGCCGAAAGCCCAAGGGGCTCGAGCATCGAACCGGCACCGAGCCCGAGGATGGCGCGACCACCCGAGAGCTCGTCGATGCCCGCCAGGCAGGCTGCGGTGTCGGCAGGATGGCGCAGGTAGGGATGGGTCACGTCAGGGCCCACGAGCACGCGATCGGTGTGCTCGGCGACGAGAGCCAATATCGGCCACACCGGGCGCCACCAGACGATGTCGTGGACGGTCAGCTCGTCGAACCCGTACGACTCGACGGCGCGAGCAAGTTCGGGGTACCGGCGCATCGGGAAGGTCCCATGGAGCTGCACGCCGAAATGGGTCATCCCGAGACCAACCGCTCACGCAGCTCGTCGGCCGAGAGTCGAGCAAGCCCGAGGTTCTCGAGAGTCCGCCCTGAGCGCTTGTAATCCTCGCCGTTGACCGCCGACGCGATCGCGATGAACGCATCGGCCAGCGGCGTCGCGATCGAAAGCTTGCGCCCGAGCGACGACCAGAGGGTGAGCCCGCACCCCACGTCCTCGGTCACGTACCGGTGGTGGAAGTCGATCTTCTCGCGCCAGACGGACTGGCGCTCCATCGTTGCTCGCGAGATCACCCCGTAGAAGGTCTCGCCAACGCGCGAGTAGAGGTCCTCGAGCGGCCAGTGGTGCGTGCTGTAGCCGAGCGCCTCGCGCAGTGCGATTCGCTCCCGATCGAGCGCCACGCTCACGCGCACCACCGAAGGCGGATTGCCATCCAGGTGGATGTCGAAAGAGTCGAGCCCCTCGATCGGCCCGGCGTTCATGAGCACAAGCGGGGCGTGCAACGCACCGTCGAAGTTGAGAAGCGCGGCGGCGAGCCCGTCTTCCACCGGCTCGGCAGCCGGATAGAGCTCACGGATCGGCGCGAGCGCTGTCTCGGTCCGCGCTGCAGGATAGACGCCGGTCGGCAGGTGCGATGCCACAAGCCCGATCCGTATGGTCGCGGGTCCCGACATGCGCGCGCCGTAGGGCAGGGTCGCGCTCTCGGCGACACACACCTCGGCCGCGCCCGCCCGCTTCAGCACCTCACGGAAGACCATGGAACCAAACGTGCCAGGGGTCAAGCAGACGACTTGGCCAGCACGAAGGACGGGAGCAACGGCGCGCGCCATTTCCTCTTGCGCGTATGCAGGTAGCGGCACGAGGACGACGTCGGCGCCCGCGACCACGCGAGCGTGGTCGTCGCTCACCTCGGCGAGCTCGGCTTCACCCTCGATCAGCCCTTCGAGCCGGATCGTTTTGCTCGCAAAGATCTCCTCGAAGCGCAGCCGGTTGCGTAACGCCAGCCGTACCTCATGGCCCTTGAGCGCGAGATCGCCAGCGACCGCGACCGCACCGTGGCCTCCACCGAGCACGGCAACGTTCAATCCTCCACCCTCCTCGTGCTGTGCCGCGCGCCTCGAGTGATCGCGGATGCGGGCGATCTGGCGGCTGCGTGTTCCTCTCGGCGGTCGAGGACGCGCATCAGTGCAGGACCTGCCCGCGCTTCTGCAGCCGGTCGAGGAGGATCGCCCCGATCAGCACGGCCCCGGTCACGACGTCCTGCCAGAAGTTGGAGACGCCCAGGAGATTCACGCCGTCACCGAGGACCCGATCACCAGCACCCCGACCACCGTCCCCGAAAGCCCGCCGACCCCTCCGAACAGGCTCGTTCCACCCAGGAGCACCGCGGCGCCGCTGACGAGGGCGATCGTCGAGCCGTCGGTCAGCCGTCGCCGCCGCGAGCCGCCCGGCGTCGACGACGCCGGCAAGGGCGCCACAGAGGCCGGCGACGCCGTACACCGACATGATCACCATGCGATCGGGGACGCCGGCCAGGCGGGCAGCTTCCCGGTTGCCCCCGGTGCCGTAGATGGAGCGGCCGAGCGGGGTCCACCGGAGGATGAACCCTCCCAGGGCGATGGTGACGACGACGACGACGATGGGCATGGGGATACCCCACAGGGTTCCGTTCCCGAACGACGCGAGCGTCGAAGAGGTGATCGTCTCGCCGGCGCCGTTGGTCACCACGTCGACCAGCCCGTAGAAGAGGGTCATGGTGCCCAGGGTGGCGACGAAGAAGTTCACGCCGAACACCCCGATGAGGACGCCGTTCACGAGGGTGCCAACGACGAACCCTATGAGGAGCACAATCACGATGGCGGCGAGGGCCGGTACCCCGCTCTTCAGGAGCTCGTACAGGATCTCCTCCGAGACGGCCATCATCGCCCCGATCGAGAGGTCGAAGCCCGCGGAGATCATGACGTAGGTCATCCCGGTCGACACGATGAACAACGCGGCGTTGGTGACCAGGAGGTTCTTCAGGTTCCCGGCGGTCAGGAAGGTGGACTCGGAGATCGTGAGCAGGACGACCAGGATCGCCAGTGCGATCGTTGCTCCGAGGAAGTTGCGGATCCTCCCGTGCACCCAACGCTGTGCGCGCAATGCCGGCCAGCCGAGCACCGCCGACGCGGCCGTCGCCGGGGCGGATCCTGCATCCCGAGGGGCGGCGCTCGGGGAGGGTCGGGGCTTGACGGCCTCGGCGGCCATGGGCTCAACGGCCTCCCTGCGAACGGGCGCCGCCCGCCAGAGCCAGCACCTTGTTTTCGGTGGTCTCGGCGGGGTCGAGCTCGGCCACGATCTCGCCGTGGTCGAGCACGAGCAGCCGGTCGCACACTTCGAGCAGCTCTCGGGTGTCCGACGACGTCATCAGCGCGCTGCTCTCCTTGGTGGCGACCTGCTCGCAGACAAGGGCGTGGATCTCTTCGCGCGAGTGCACGTCCACTCCCCTGGTGGGATCGTTCAGGAACCACAGATGGGGCTCGACCAGGAGCCATCTGCCTACGACGACCTTCTGCTGGTTCCCCCCCGCGGGCGTGGCCACGAGAGCTGCCGGGTCGGCCGGGAGTATCCGAAGCTTGGAGATGACCTCCTCCACCTTCCGCCCTTGGCGCCGATGAGAGATCGGGACGAGTCGGACCCGATTGTTCAAGACCAGCGCCAAGTTGAAGGCGACGGTCTGAGCTCGGACAAGTCCTTCGCTACGGCGGTCGCCCGAGACGTAGGCGACGCCGGCTCGGATCCGCCGGCGGAGCGAGGAGTGGGTCACGTCCCGACCTCGGATGCGGACAGACCCGCCGGTCGTCGCGCTGCGCCCCAGCAGCGCGGGGAACACGTCCTCGGCGCCGGAGCCCGGGAGGCCGGCCAGGCCGACGACCTCGCCGGCACCGACCGAGAACGTGAGCCCCCGCAGGCGGCGCCCGGCACCGAGCCGGTCCACCTCGAGCACCTTTCTCCCGGTCGACGCCGCTCGCCTGGAGGTGAGCGCCGTCGTCGCACGGCCCACCATCATCGCGGCGATCTCGTCGGTCGTCGAGTCGCTGAGAGACGAACCCCACTGCGCGCCCCTCGGCGCGGAGCCCGGAGATCACGGCGGAGAGCCGTTCAGTGTCCACGGTGCCGAGGGAGGATGAGTTCCATCGGTCGGTGCACGGTCCCGGTCATGATGACCGGTGCTGTTGACCAACACCGACCGATGGAGATACCAGGATGCCAGGCGCGCCGCTGTCGTTGCCCGAACGCGAGGAGATCAGCGTCGCGCTGATCGAGGACCGCTCCGTGTCGTGGGCGGTGATCGCTCGGCGGATCGGACGTCACCCGACCACGGTCATGCGGGAGGTGGTGGCCAACGGGTGGAACGGGTGGAACGGGTGGATGACCCTCACCTGGCGATGCTTGGTCAGATCAAGACGTTCAGGTGCATTTGACGGTGGGATCGAACGCGCGCCACGAGGGACTGAACCGCCGGGTGCGCCTGATCGTCAACCGCGCCTACGGCTTCCACTTCGCCAACCCCGCGCTCGGCCTCATCATGCTCACCCTCGGACTAAGCGAGCACGTCCTGTCACATGAACGGCGCCGGGGCTCAGATCCGTGAGTCGACCCACATCTATGCCGGGAGGCCCCGAATTTACCCTTCAGGGGGTACCGAAGAGCCGGGATGACGATCTATCATTCAGAGTTAGTACACCACCGCCCGTGGCGGCGAGGAAGGTAGCGCATCGTGGCTATGGACGTGAACACGCTGGCTCGGCAGTACATCGGCGGTGAGTGGTGCGAGGGTGGCAGTGAGAAGTCGCTCATTGATCGGAATCCCTACTCTGGAGAGCCCCTCGCCGAGGTACCGATCGCGACGAGGGACGACATCGACCGCGCCTACCGTGCGGCGAGCGAGGCGCAGCGCGCATGGCGCGCCGTGAACCAGTACGCCAAGCGCACCGTGTTCGAGCAGGCTGTCCGCTTCGTGGAAGAAAGCCGAGGCGACATCTCCAGGATGATCCTGGAGGAGCTAGGTGGGACGGCGCTGAAGGCCGATTTCGAGACGGGGCTGGTGATCGACATCCTGAAAGAGGCCGCCACCTTCCCACTCCGCATGGAGGGGAAGATCTTGCCTTCCCCTATCGACGGCCGCGAGAACTACCTCTACCGCGAGCCGGTCGGTGTGGTAGGCGTGATCAGCCCTTTCAACTTTCCCTTCTTCCTGTCGATGAAGGCGGTCGCCCCTGCGCTCGGCGCCGGCAATGGGGTCGTCCTCAAACCGCACGAGGACACGTTGGTCACCGGCGGTACCTTGCTTGCAAGGATCTTCGAGGAGGCACGGCTTCCGGCCGGCCTGCTCGACGTCGTCCTCACCGACATCCCTGAGATCGGCGACTACTTCGTCGAGCATCCGATTCCCCGGGTGATCGTGTTCACCGGATCGAGCCAGGTCGGTGCCCACGTGGCCGAGGTCGCGGGCCGGAACTTGAAAAAGGCCATCCTGGAACTGGGCGGGAACAACGCCTTCATCGTTCTCGACGACGCCGACGTGGATCTTGCCGTCGACGCCGCCGTGTTCAGCCGCTTCACCCACCAAGGGCAGATCTGCATGTCGGCCAATCGGGTGCTGGTGCACTCGAGCGTCTTGGACGAGTTCCGTGACAAGTACTTGGCCAAGGTGGCATCGCTGAAGGTGGGAGATCCGGCTGATCCGGACACGATCATCGGCCCGCTCATCAACCAGAAGCACGCAGCCCTGCTCGACTCGGTGGTCGAGCAGGCGGTAGCCGCCGGTGCCACGGCCCTGCTGCGCGGCCCGGTCGAAGGCACGCTTTTCTCGCCGGCGGTGCTCACCGACGTGACGAGAGACATGACCGCCTACCAGGAAGAGATGTTTGGCCCGGCCGTGGTCTTGATTCCCTTCGAGACCGACGAAGAGGCGGTCCGCCTTGCCAACGACAGCAACTACGGCTTGAGCGGCGCAGTGCACACCGCGGACCTCGATCGTGGCGTGCGGTTGGCCCGGGAGATTGACACCGGCATGGTGCACGTGAACGACGCCTCGATCCACGACGAGCCGATCGTCGCCTTCGGCGGCGAGAAGGGCTCAGGGATCGGCCGACTCAACGGTCAATGGAGCTTGGACGAGTTCACCGCGATGAAGTGGGTCTCGGTCAACCACGGTCGCCGGCAGTTCCCGTACTGACGCCAGGAGCGATGCTGGCGCGCCGACGACAGTGGTGATCAAGGCGTGAACTTCGTTGCAGCTTCTCTACGTGCGGCGAGCGCAGCTGAGCGAAGGCGGTTGGATCCTGGACACACCAAGTCCATCCAGCGAACGCGCCCCTACGGTGCTCGGGCTCGCGCTGGCCCTACCGCTATCCTCAGGCCGGTGGCACGAGAGGACGTCGGTTGATGCCGAGCGGGGAGCCAGAAACCAGGCTTAAGGTCTGCGGCAGCACCGACCTGACCGGCGTCCGGGCGGTAGTGACTGGAGCGGCTGGCGGGATCGGTGCCGCCCTGGTAGCGGCGTTGGCGGAGCGGGGAGCCCGGGTGCACGGCCTCGACATCGTCGACGTGGTGACCACAGAAGGCGAAGATCGCGTCACCGGGGTCCGCTGCGACGTTACCGACCCGGCGGCAGTCGCAGGGGCCCTCGCCAACGCGACCAGCCCAGAGGGGGCGATCGACATCGTCATCGCCGCGGCCGGATGTTTCCCGAATCGGCCACTTGAGCAATGGAGCCTGGAGCAGTTCGAAGCCCTTTGGCGGCTCAACGTCGGAGGGGTGTTCAATGTGGTGCGGGAAGCGTTGCCGTATTTGCGTCGATCGTCGGCCGGCCGGGTGGTGCTCGTCTCGTCGTCCGCGGCCCACCAGGCAGTGCCCGGCTTCGCGCCATATGCAGCGACCAAGGCAGCGCTGATCGGATTTGCCAGAAGCGCTGCCGCTGAGCTGGCGCCCGATGGCGTCACTGTAAACGTGGTGACGCCGGGCCTTACGGCCACCGCGGCGGCGCTCGGCGGTGACGTGGCACCGTTCTTCGCCCCGGTCGTGGCTGGGCAGCTGATCCGACGACGCCTGGAGCCTGACGACTTGGTCGGAGGCGTCCTGTTCCTCTGCTCGCCCAGCTCGGCCATGGTGACGGGGCAGGTCCTCAACATCGACGGTGGAAGCGTCACCTACTGATGACGGTGAGCGCCGCCTGCCCGATCGCCCCCGGTTCGTCGGCCAAGGAACGTCGCTAGGGGGTATCCATCTGAGCCGGCTAGCTCAGCCTTCACGCAGGCATTGTGGACACGGTCGGGAGCCATTGAACGGTGCCCGCGTCCCTGTGCGGGGCTGATGTCGGCTTGCGGAGCGGACGGCGCCGGCGATGGAGGCAGTTGTCGGGGTCAAAAGTGACCAGAGGCTTGCGTTGGGACGCGTGTGGCCAAGCTGGTGCCGATCCGACGGGGTCTGAGATCGTTCAGGTGATGAGATCGACGCGGCGGTAGGCGCCAGGAGCACGTCGGTGGTCGGCCAGTTCTCGATGATGCGCACGATGCGGCGTCGCGCGGAGTGCACGAGATGGCCG
>JAJZJY010000082.1 GCA_021809885.1 Actinomycetes bacterium | reverse complement strand
CCACGGCCCCGGCGGCGGCATCGCGCCGGGGGTCGCCGGCGGGCGCCTCGTCGAGGACCTCGTCGAGGCCGAAGGCGAGCTGCTCGGCGCCGGCGCCGGCGGATTGGAGGGAGCTCACGCTCAGCCCGAGGAGCCGCACGCCGACCTCCATGTCGACGGCGTCGAACAGCGCCATCGCCAGGTGGGCGACGGTCGGCCCGTCGCGCAGGGGCCGCCCCACCGTGCGGGCGCGCGTCACCGTCTGGAAGTCACCACCGCGGACCTTCACCTGCACCGTGCGGGCGGCCAGCCCGGCGCGCCGCAAGCGTGCGGAGACGGCATCCGCCATGCGAACCAGCTCGACGTGCAACCCGTCGCGGTCGAAGCGGTCGACGGTGTAGGTCTCCTCCTGGCCGATCGACCTGGTTGCCCGGTCCGGCTCGACGGGGCGGGCGTCGACGGCATGCGCCAGCTGGTGGAGGTGACGTCCGTGGGCCCGCCCGAGTACCGATTCGAGGACGGCGAGTGGGGTGTCCGCGAGCTGGGCGACCATCCCGATGCCGACGCCCCGCAGCCGGGCCGCCGTCGCTGGCCCGACGCCCCAGAGGGCCTCGATCGGGAGGGGGCGCAGGAAGTCGAGCTCCTCGCCGGGGGCGACCACGACGACCCCCTTGCCGGGGTGGACGCCATCCCTGTCCGCCCGGGGTTTGGCGGCCTCCGACGCCAGCTTCGCGAGGAACTTGGAGGGCGCCACCCCCACCGAGCAGGCAAGACCGGTGGCGGCGAGCACGTCCAGGCGCAGCCGCGACGCCATCGCCGGTCCCGGCCCGAAGAGGCGCTGCGCGCCGGTCATGTCCAGGAACGCCTCGTCGAGGGCGATGCCCTCCACGAGTGGGGTGTAGCGGTGGAACACCTCGTGGATCTGCTCGCTGACCTCCTGGTACCTGTCGAAGCGGCCCGGCCGGAAGACGGCGTGCGGGCACAGCCGCCGGGCCTGGGTGGAAGGCAGGGCGGAGCGCACGCCGTAGCGACGGGCCTCGTAGCTGCAAGACGCGACGACGCCGCGGCGCCCGTCCCCGCCGACGATCAGCGCCTTGCCGGCGAGGGTCGGGTCGTCGCAGACCTCGACGGCGGCATAGAAGGCGTCCATGTCGACGTGCAGCACTACCCGGGCCTCACCGCCGGCACCGCCTCCCGACGCCGCCGAAACCATCAGAGCAGCACCCGGCGGAAACCTTCGGCGTAGCGCACACCCGCCCGCCGCCCGGCGTCCTCCGCCCGCTGGCGGACAACCGACCGCAGCCACTCGCCCGGCTCCCCCACCTGGCTCTTGTGACAGGCGACGGCGGCCGCCTTCACCTCGACGGTGCCGCCGATGTCGACCCATACGTCCGGCTGGAGCGTCCCTGAGAGGTACAGGGCGGAGACGCGGTGGGCCGGGCCGGCGTCGGGGAAATAATGGGGGTTTGCCGCCGCCGGGCTGACCGCGTCGATCGTCGCCCAGCCGAGTACCCGGTGGTCCCGATGGTTGACGTAGCTCTGCCCGAAGAACACCGCCGTCGGGTCCGCCCCCACCACCACCTCCGGCTTCAGTGCCCGCACCAGGGCGACGATCGCCTCCCGCAGGGCGGGGGTGTCCTCGAGCTCGCCGTCACGCCCTCCGAGCCAGTGGTGGGCAGCGACGCCGAGCACAGCACCGGCCTCGGCGACCTCCCCCCGCCGGCGGCGAGCCAGCTCCGCCGGGTCGACCGCAGGATCGCTCGACCCCTTGGCGCCGTCGGCCACGATGCACACGTGCACCTGGCAGCCGGACGCCGCCCAGGCCGCCAGAGCCCCGCCGGCGGCCACGTCCGGGTCGTCGGGGTGGGCGTACACGGCCAGCACGACCGATGGCACGTCGAGAACCAGTTCGGTCACAGGCGCCGAGACTACCGGCGGCCACTGACCGCCTCGGGAGTGGGTAGCGGCCGGCGTCGCGGGGAGCCTGAGCCGTCCCTCCGTCAGCGCCGCGTAGCGTCCGGGGCGGACCGTTCCGGACCACGAGGAGGAACCATGCGTGTCGGGATGCTCACCGGCGGCGGCGACTGCCCCGGGCTCAACGCCGTCATCCGCGCCGCCGTTCGAAAGGGGGAAGTGCACTACGGCGACGGGTTCGTCGGGTTCCGCGACGGCTGGCGAGGCCTGGTCGAGGACCTGACCATGCCGCTCGACGTCGAGCACTGCCGGGGCATCCTGCCGAGGGGCGGGACCATCCTCGGCACGTCGCGCACCAACCCGTACAAGCTCGACCGGGGCGCCGAGAGGGTGGCCCGGACGGCAAGGGATCACGGAGTGGACGCGCTCGTCGCCATCGGCGGCGAGGACACCCTCGGCGTCGCTCACCGCCTGGCCGCAGAAGGGGTCCACGTCGTCGGGGTGCCCAAGACGATCGACAACGACCTGTCGGCCACCGAGTTCACCTTCGGCTTCAACACCGCCGTCCAGATCGCCACCGAGGCGATCGACCGGCTGCACACGACGGCGGAGTCCCACGACCGGGTCATCGTCTGCGAGGTGATGGGCCGGCACGCCGGATGGATCGCCACCTACGCCGGCATCGCCGGCGGCGCCGCCGAGATCCTCGTGCCCGAGGAGCCGTTCGACATCGACCTCGTCTGTGAGAGCCTGAAGGCGCGCCACGCCAAGGGCAGGTACGCTTCGATCGTCGTGGTGGCCGAGGGGGCGACACCGGTGGAGGGGACCCTGGAGGTGGCGTCGGCCGAGGTCGACCAGTTCGGCCATCCCCGCCTGGGCGGCATCGCCAGCATCCTCGCGCCCGAGATCGAGCGGCGCACCGGCTTCGAGACCCGGGTGACGATCCTCGGCCACACCCAGCGGGGCGGCACACCGACGGCCTACGACCGGGTGCTGGCCACCCGCTTCGGCATCGCCGCCATCGAAGCGGTCCACGACGGTGCCTTCGACCAGATGGTCGCCCTGCGCGCCGACACCATCGTGCGCGTGCCGCTCGCCGACGCCGTCAGCCGACTCAAGACCGTCGACCCCCAACTGCTGCACGACGTAGCCGGCAGCTTCTTCTGATCAGCGTCGTTCACCGCCGGCATGCGGCCCCTACCGGGCCGGATCAGGTGGGGACGGCTGCGCCGGCGGCCAGGAGGAGGGCCCGCAGCGGGCCGGCCAGTGACGGAGTGGAGGCGACCACCAGCTCCCCGTCGAGCTGGGCCACGCAGCCGCCCGCCTCCTCGCAGATGAGCATGCCGGCGGCCAGATCCCACTCGTTGAGGCCCACCTCGTAGTAGGCGTCGACGCGGGCGCCCGCCACCCAGCACAGGTCGAGCGCCGCCGATCCGAAGCGCCGGATGTCACGCACCTCGGGTAGCAGCACCGCCACGACCTCGGCCTGCTGCGCCCTCCGTCGCCGGTCGTAGCCGAAGCCGGTCGCCACCAGCGCAGTGCCGAGTTCGGAGCGGCCCTCGGCCACCCGGCAGCGCTCACCGTTGCGGAAGGCGCCCCGGCCGGCGGCCGCCGCCCACACCTCGCCGCGGGCGGGGTCCGCCACGACGCCCACCACCGTCCGGCCGTCGAGTTGGGCGGCCACCGAGACCGACCAGGCCGGCACGCCGAAGAGGTAGTTGGTCGTCCCGTCGAGCGGGTCGACCACCCACCGCACCCCACTCCTGCCGGGGCGCCGCGCGCCCTCCTCGCCGAGCAGGCCGTCGTCGGGGCGCCTCTCCGACAGCAGGCGGCTGATCAATGCCTCGGCGGCCCGGTCGACCTCCGAAACCATGTCCGTCGCCGACGACTTGGTGCCGACGTCCTCGCGGTGGGCACCCCACGCCTCGGCAGCGAGGTGCGCTGCTCCGGCCGCCACCTCCAGGGCCACGCCGGCCAGTTCGGAGACCAGCGGATCCCCGCCCGGCACGGCGGCCCCAAACGCCTCGCCGGGGGCAAGGGCCGGCAGGCCGGGGGCGGGCGGCGTGGCTGGCACGATGCGCTTCCTACCCGGGCGGGTACGGTGACCCCCGTGGTAGTCGACCTCCGCTCCGACACCGTCACCCGCCCGACGCCAGAGATGCGCCGGGCCATGGCCGACGCCGAGGTCGGCGACGACCTCTACGGCGAGGACCCGACCGTCAACGCGCTCCAGGAGGAGCTCGCCTCCCTCGTCGGCCAGCCGGCCGCCCTGTACGTCGCCAGCGGCACGATGGCCAACCAGATCGCCCTCCGCGTCCTCACCCGTCCGGGGGATGGCGTCATCGTCGGTGCACGCCAGCACGTCGTCGCCTACGAGGACGGCGCCGGCCCAATGAACGCCGGCATCACCTGGCTCACCGTTGCCGACGAGGACGGCACATTTGGCCCCGCCGCCGTCGAGCTCGCTGCCGAGGGCGCGGCACACCACCAGCCACGCCCCTCGCTCGTGGCAGTCGAGAACACGCACATGGCAGCGGGCGGGACCATCTGGCCGGCCGACCGCCTGGCAGCCGTCTGCGCCGCCGCCTCGGCCCGAGGACTCCGCGTCCACATGGACGGCGCCCGGCTCTGGCACGCTGCTGCTGCCTCGGACACCACCCCGGCGATGGCCGCCGCCGGCGCGACGACCGTGATGTGCTGCCTGTCCAAGGCGCTCGCCGTGCCCATCGGCTCGGTGCTCGCCGGGCCGGCGGACGTCATCCAAGCCGCGACCGTCGAGCGCCACCGCATGGGCGGCGGATGGCGCCAGGCCGGCGTGCTCGCCGCCGCCGGGCTGGTCGCGCTACGCACGATGCGCGACCGCCTCGTCGAGGACCACCGCCGGGCCCGGAGGCTCGCCGAGGTCGTCGCCGAACGCTGGCCCCGCTCCCTCGACCCCGGGGCGGTCCAGACCAACATCGTGGCGTTCCCCCACCCCCGACCGGATGAGCTGCTCGACCACCTGAGATCCGAGGGGGTTCTGGGCGGCACGGTCGCTCCGCGGATCGTCCGCCTCGTCACGCATCTCGATGTCGACGACGAGGGCCTCGAGCGGGCGGCCAAGGCGCTGGCGAGCTCGCCCGTGTGACGCGCCAGGGCGCCCTACGCCGACTTGGGGGCGCTCTGCTTGATCAGCAGCCCCACCTCACGCTGGAAGTCGCCGGCATCGGTGAAGCCCTTGTACACGCTGGCGAAGCGCAGGTAGGTCACCTCGTCGAGGTCCCGTAGGCGGGCGAGGACGGCTCGGCCGACGCGCTCGCTGGTCACCTCCGCTCCCTCGAGGCGGAGCTCCTCTTCGATCTCCGCCGCCACAGCGCCCCATCGTTGCTCGGCGATGGGGCGGTTCTTGCCGGCTGCTGACAGCCCACCGGCCACCTTTCGGCGGTCGAACACCTCCCGCTCACCGGACCGCTTCACCACGACGAACGGGACCTCCTCCAGGCGTTCGTAGGTGGTGAACCGGCGGCCGCACGCCAGGCACTCACGCCTCCGCCGGATCGCAACCCCGTCCTCGGCAGCGCGTGAGTCGACGACCTTGTCGTCGAGCGCCGAGCACTGCGGGCACCGCACGCCCGGGACAGTAGCGGCCGCTCCCGTGGCCGGCAGGGCGGCGGCGGGCGCGGGCGGCGGCGGGGCTGGGTCACGGAACCACGACCCGCTCACCGACCTGGAGCGGGCGGCCGTGAACCTCGGCCTCCAACTGGTCCACCAACGGACGGATGTCGCCCTTGACTCCGCTGGACAAGGCGATCGACCACAGCGTGTCCCCCGGCCGCACCACTACGACGTGGGCGGCGATCGGCTGCATGACCGGCGACCCGGCGCCGGGAACCAAGTGGCGCGCACCGGCGAAGGCGGCCAGCCCCAACACCGCCAGCACCCCCGCGACGACCGTGCGCCGGCGGCGATAGGTGGCGGCATCGTGGCGGCGGGCGCGGACGGCGGTCGGCTCCCTCGCCGGCGGCGGCAGCCTCACTCGGGGCGATTGTGGCGGCCCGCCGGTGACCAAACGCAAGCGGGCGGCATGCCACTCCCACTCCCGGCAGCGCTGTGGCGAGGTGCGGCTCTCGGGCACGGTAACGGCTACCACGGCTCCTCCTCGAACATGTGTTCGCTTGGTGAGGTCGAGTCAACCAAACATGTGTTCGGTTGTCAAGGGCCAGTGCCGTCAAGGGGGAACATATGTTTGATCTTCGGTCGGCGCGGGGCTATCGTCGAGATGGCGTGAGCTGCGGGAAAGTGGCATGAGCGCCGGACCGACCACATCGGAGGGAGCGGCATGACGGATACCGAGTTGACAGGCAAGCGACGGGAGATCCTCGAGTTCATCGCCGCCCAGCTGCGCGAGCGTGGCTACCCGCCGTCGGTGCGCGAGATCGGTGAAGCCGTCGGCCTGACCTCCTCGTCGACCGTGCACACCCACCTGCAGACACTCGAGCGCCAGGGGTACCTGCGCCGCGATCCGACCAAGCCCCGGGCGATCGAGGTCCGCTACGACGCCAACTCCGGGGCTGCGATCGAGCGGCGCCCGACCCGGCACGTACCCCTCGTCGGCGACGTCGCCGCCGGCACGAACGTCCTCGCCCAGGAGCGGGTGGAGGAGCTCCTCCCCCTGCCGGAGGACTTCACGGGCGACGGGCAGCTGTTCATGCTGCGGGTGCGGGGCGACTCCATGATCGAGGCTGGGATCCTCGACGGCGACTACGTGGTCGTCCGCCAGCAGGACACCGCCGACAAGGGTGACGTGGTCGTCGCCGGCATACCGGGTGACGAGGCGACGGTGAAGACATTTGGCCGGCGCGGCAACAAGATCGTGCTGACACCACACAACCCCTCCATGGAGCCCATGGTCCTCGACCCCCGAGACGTCCACATCTACGGGCGGGTCGTCACGGTGCTGCGGCGGCTCTGAGCCCTCCCCCCGGTCCTCCGGCGTGCTGGGCGCGCCTGCCCAATGAGGGCCGAATGGTCAGGGACGGAGCAGCGAGCGCAATGCGCGGTGCACCGCCTGCACGTCGGTCAACGTGACGTTCTCGTCAGCGGTGTGGGCGAGCTCGGGATCACCGGGGCCGAAGTTGGCTGCGGGGATACCCCGTTGGGCGAAGAACGCAACATCGGTCCAGCCGAGCTTCGCGCGTGGTGCCACCCCGGTCTCCTCCACGAGGCGGGCCAGGAGCCGGTGGTCGAGGTTGGGGGGCGCGCCACCTGCCGCGTCCCTCACCACGGTGCTGTCCCCCAGGGTCTCGTCGAGGGCGGGGGCCAGGTGGGCCCGCACCGCCTCGGCAGCCTGCTGGGCCGTCCGATCCGGGGCGAAGCGGTGATTGAGGCTGAGCGTGACCGAGTCCGGCACCACGTTGCCGGCAACCCCGCCCTGCACGCCGACCGCCTGGAGCGCTTCCCGGTAGGTGCACCCGTCGATGGCGGGGCGGCGTTGGGGCCAGTCGGCCACCCGCTCGATCAGTGGGCCGAGACGGTGGATGGCGTTGGCGCCACGCCAGGGGCGCGCCGTATGGGCCCTAACGCCAACGAGGGTCACCGCCAGGGCCAGCGATCCCTGGCAGCCCGCCTCCACGACCGCGCCCGTCGGCTCGCAGAGGATGGCCGCGTCCCCGGAGAGCAGGGTGGGGTCGGCGGCCTCGATCTGGAGCAGCCCGTTGTGCTCCCGCCCGATCTCCTCGGCGACGTAGAAGGCCAGGGTCAGGCCGATGGGTGGCGGCCGGCGCTCGGCCGCCAACTCGAGCATCACAGCCAGACCCGCCTTCATGTCGGCGGCACCGAGACCCCAGAGGACATCGCGATCCCGGCGTGGCGCCGCATTGCCGTTGGGCGGCACCGTGTCGAGGTGGCCGGCCACGACCAGCCGGGGACCGGGACCGGACGTCCGAGCGACCAGGTTGTCCCCGATACGTCCGACCTCGAGCCAGGATGTGGTTCGCAGGCGGCCCTCGACGAGGTCGGCAAGGGCAGCCTCTTCCTGGCTGACCGAGGGAACCGCGACGAGCTCCGCCACGCGGTCAAGCAGGTCACCACCACCGGTCATGGTCCGGTCACCGTACCGCCAACGTGTCGCTGATGCCTCCCTGCTGCGTCCCTGCTGCGGAGAGCGTCGGGCGACACAGAGGGCGTCGGTGCTTGCCGCTGCTGCAGAGGCCGTCGGGAACCACACGGCGCCGGCGGCCGTCTGAGATCTGACGGCCGAGATGCCTGAAGGTGAGGATCGATGCAGAACCAAGTTCACAACACAGATCCCGAGCTCAGACACATGGGATTGCTCCGGTCGCTCGGCGGAGCCAGATGGTCCGGGCATGCCACGGGGTGGCCCGCGTGGCGGCGTGCCATGAGGCGCGCTCTTGTCGGCGGAAGCGTCCTCGGTCTGGCGGCCGGGGCAACAGCGGTGGCTCTCGCCGCGAGCACGGCTGCTCCGACCGGGGTCGTGATGTCGCCCTCCGGCAAGCCCTCGGGCATGGAGCACCCAGCGCCGGGTGGGGGTCACAGCGGCAAGCCAGTCCCGGGGCCGCCTCTACCTCTGCCGTGGTGGGGGAACGTGGTCCACGCCACCTACACCATCCAGATGGGACCCGCCAGCTTCCAGACCTACGACGTCCAGCACGGAGCCGCCAGTGACATCAGCCAGACGTCGATCACCGTAACGAGCCCTGACGGCTACTCGACCACCTATGTCGTCGCCCCGACCACCATCATCGACGCCCAGCGCGACGGTGTCCTCTCGATCAACACCGGTGACGAGGTGGACGTCTCCGCGACGGTCACAACAGCCACGAGCGGGAGCACCACGACCGCAACGGCGACGGCAACCCAGATCATCGACGTCACCGAGGTCGGCTACGGCGGCTGCGGATGGCCGCAGATAGCGGCTCCGGGGCCGGGCGAGAGCGCCACGAACCCCGGTGGCAGGGGCAACCGAAGCATGGCCGGCGAGGGCAACCGAAGCAGCACAAGTACGCCGGCCGCCATGATCTGCCCCGTCCCTTCACCAGTCGTAGGCGGGGGGCCCGTACCCGCTCCTGCAGTCCACAGCCTGTCCGGCAGTGGGGGCGTGGGCGCTCCGGCAGCGGGGTGGAAAGCCCGACCGTCACGAGCTCATCGGGCCTGAACCGGGCAGCCCTCTACTTCCGCAGCGTCCGACCGGCGGCAACACCGGTCTGATGATCCGGAAACGATGGCTTGATGGTGGGACGAAGCGGACCTCCCGGGCCGGTCGTCCTCAGCCCGTCTGCACTGCCTCGATCTGCTTCACCCGGAACGCCGGGATGGTCCCTGTCGTGACAAGGTCGGCCAACGTCCCGGATTTGCCGGCTAGCGTCCAGGTCGCCGTCCACGCCTCGCTCACGGTGATCGTGTAAGCGCCCACGAAGTCGTAGGTGTGGATTATCGTCCCCGCCGGCCAGGGACCGCCGGGCGTGTTGTACGGTCCCGCGCTCGTGCCGTCCCCCCACTTCACGGTGTAGGTCCCCGTGATCGTGATCGAGAGCGTTCCGAGTGGCGTGGCAAAGGACCGGGAGACGACGTACGCGTCACCGGCAAGCAGATATACCTCCTTGCCTGTGATGCCGTAGCCGGGCGGCGCCGACGGCCTGGGGGAAGGCAGCGGGATCTGGTATAAATACTCAGCCGCGTACTGCGAAGCCGTCGCTGCAACCACTCTTGGACACGGCGGGTACTGGCTCTCGATCGCCGCCCAGAAATCGACGATGGCCAAGATGGCCTGGTTGGTGAAACCGCTCACGTTGAGCTGTGACCAGGACCAGCAGGCCGGATGCGTAGTCGTAGCCGCCGAGAGCTGCGCGATCTGGATCCACAGTCCAGGTGGCGGACCTGATGATCCCACGCCTGCACCAGGACTTGAACTGCCGCCACCGACCGTAACGATACATGTGACACCACTACCGGTGTAACCTGGATAGCAAATCGGCGGAGGCTCTTTTTTTCCGTTGGCTCTCGCTCCCATCAAGGGCAAGAGAAGTACTACCAGGAGGATTAGCCGCCGATGAGACATTGATTCGTCACCGAAGCATCCTGCCGCACCACGTTGTCGTAGAAGATGGCCCATCGACTAGGGTCGCCATCGAGAATATTGATAGCTGTGGCGCGTCCGAGTTCTTCAAACTGAGAATAGGAGGATGCGGGCGCCCGCATATCCACGGCCGAGTAATTTACTCTGACTCTTAAGAAGATACAATTTTGCGATGCGAAATACACGTGCAACACTTCGGTGTGCTGGTTACCCGGATGGCCTTGGACGTCTTCGAAGTGCTTACTCTGGAGGATCCCCAGAGCCTTCGTGGCCAATGGCACCAGCGAGGGTGCAAGTACGGCGTACAGATCACGGACGGAAGTCGCTGTGACCTTGCCCGCAGCGACGGCGGACCGAAGCGCGTCACCGTACTTGGCGTCGAGTTGGGCGAAGACGGCATCGACGTAGGCGACGGTGATGACCTTGGGAATCGGCCCCGTGGCAACGCCACCACCACCACCACCGCCGCCAGTCCCAGCCAGCGTCGTGGCCGTAGTCGGC
>JAJZJY010000081.1 GCA_021809885.1 Actinomycetes bacterium | reverse complement strand
CATCGACGATCCTGCCTGGGCGACGCCAGAGGCCCGACTCTCACACCTGGACGAGGTCTTCGCCCTGGTGGAGGAGTGGACGATGCACCACGACAAGTGGGACGTCTTCAAGCGGCTCAACGCCTCGGGCGTCCCTTGCGGCCCCATCCTCGACACGAAGGACATCGTGGCCGACGAGTCATTGCGCAAGAGCGGCATGATCGTGGAGGTCGACCACCCCGAGCGGGGGGTGTACCTCACAGTGGGATGCCCACTGCGCCTGTCGGATTCGCCGGTCGACATCGAGCGCTCGCCCCTCCTCGGGGAGCACGCAGACGCGGTGCTCAACGAGGTGCTCGGGCTGGAGGCGGACGAAGTGGGGAAGCTCCGCGAGGCAGGGATCATCTAGCCAGCCAGGCCGGAGCCGATGGCGATCGAGCCAAGGAGGCACAGTGCACGCACCGAGCAGCCGTGACCGGGTGCAGGAAGTGATAGAGGCGGCGACGGCCGATGGCCGTCAGGCGCTGTCGGCGAGCGAGGCCCGTGTCGTGTGCGAAGCCTACGGCATCGCGGTGCCGGCCGAGGGTGTGGCGACGACGGCGGAGGAGGCTGTCGCTCTCGCCGAGGGGATGGGCTACCCGGTGGTGGCCAAGGTCGTCTCGCCCGACATCCTCCACAAGACGGAGGCCGGCGGGGTCCGGGTGGGGATCTCCGGCGCCGAGGAGATGCGGGTGGCATTCGCAGCCGTCACGGCGGCCGCCAGAGCCTATGACAGCGGGGCGCGTGTCGACGGCGTGCTGGTCCAGCAGATGCTCTCGGGCGGCTTGGAGGTCATAGTCGGGGCGACGACCGATGCCACCTTCGGCAAGCTGGTCGCCTTCGGCCTCGGTGGTGTGCTCGTGGAGGTGTTGAGGGACGTCACGTTCCGACTGGCCCCTCTCGGCGAGAACGAGGCGGAGTCCATGCTCGACGGCATCGCCGCCGCTGCGCTGCTCAGAGGGGTGCGGGGTCAACCCGGCGTGGACCGCAGCGCCCTCGTGTCCACGCTCGTCGGTGTGTCACGCCTGGTCACCGACTTCCCAGAGATCGTCGAGGCCGATCTCAACCCGGTGCTGGCTGACGAGCGTGGGGCGGTGGCCGTGGACGTGCGGTTCCTGCTGGGCGACGGCGAGGCCGTCTCCTGGCCGGCGCATTCCGACGAGGAGATCCTCTCGGCGATGCGGCGGATGTTCCGTCCCCGGTCGGTGGCGGTGATCGGGGCGTCGGCGGAGGCCGGCAAGATCGGCAACTCGGTAATGAAGAACCTGGTGAACGGGGGCTTCGAGGGGGAGATCCACCCGGTCAACCCGAAGGCGACCGAGATCGAGGGGCGGCGCTGCTACGCCAGCGTCGCCGACATCGAGGGCGACGTCGACGTGGCGGTGGTGGCCATCCCCGCCAAGCTCGTGGCGGGTGCCATCGAGGAGATCGGGCGCAAGAGGATCCCGGCCGCGGTGCTGATCCCGTCCGGGTTCGCCGAGACGGGCAACGCCGAGGGGCAGGCCGAGATCCAGGAGGTCGCCCAGAAGTGGGGGGTCCGCTTCCTCGGGCCCAACATCTACGGCTTCTACTACACCCCGGCGAAGCTGTGCGCGACGTTCTGCACTCCCTACGACGTGGCCGGCCCGGTGGCCCTCAGCTCCCAGTCGGGGGGCATCGGCATGGCGATCCTCGGCTTCGCCCGCTCGGCGAAGCTCGGCGTGTCGGCCATCGTCGGGCTCGGCAACAAGGCCGACGTCGACGAGGACGACCTGCTCACCTTCTTCGAGAGCGATGACGCCACCCGCTGCATCGCCATGCACATGGAGGACCTCAAGGACGGCCGCGCCTTCCTCCGGGCCGCCCGACGGGTCAGCCCCCGCAAGCCGATCATCGTCTTGAAGGCGGGCCGCACCGCTGCCGGGGCCAGGGCCGCGGGGTCCCACACCGGCGCGCTGGCCGGTGATGACAAGGTCTACGACGACCTGCTCCGGGCGGCGGGCGTGGTGCGGGCTCCGGGGTTGCGGGAGATGCTCGAGTACGCCCGCTGCCTGCCGATGCTGCCCACCCCGGCGGGGGAGAACGTGGTCATCATCACCGGTGCCGGCGGCTCGGGTGTGCTGCTCTCGGACGCCTGCACCGACAACGGCCTCAGCCTGATGGCGATGCCCGAGGACCTCGACGCTGCCTTCCGGCGTTTCATCCCGCCCTTCGGGGCGGCGGGGAACCCCGTCGATATCACCGGCGGCGAGCCACCGGCGACCTACCGCAACACGATTGCTCTCGGGCTCGGGGACGAGCGGATCCACGCCCTGGTCCTCGGCTACTGGCACACGATCGTGACTCCCCCCATGGTCTTCGCCGAGCTGCTCGTCGACGTGGTCGAGGAGATGCGCGAGGCGGGCATCGACAAGCCGGTGGTGGCCTCCCTGGCAGGCGACGTGGAGGTGGAGGCGGCGTGCGAGATGCTCTTCGAGCACCGGATCCCGTCTTATCCCTACACGACCGAGACGCCGGTGGTGATGCTCGGGGCCAAGTACCGCTGGGCTCGGGCCGCTGGGCTGCTCGGCGGGGCACGGACCTAGCTGGACCCAGCTGAGACCCAGCTGTGACTTGGTCGACAAGGGGAGGAGGCGAAGGGCGAGACGGACGGAGTGGTTGGGCCGCAGGGTCGGCGGCAGCAGGGAGGTAGCAGGGCTGTTGGGCCGTGGGGGCGTGAAATCAACAATTGGGGAGGGAAAGCAATGGCAGTCAGTTCAGCTGGCACCTATGAGGAGTACACCAACGACAAAGGGCGAACCTTCCGCTTGGGGGAGTCGCCCAAGGAGCTGCTCGGCTACCCGAGGGCGGTGGTCCTCTGGGCGGCCTGGCTCGCGATCGGCTTGGCCGGGGTGCTCGAGTACACCTGGGCGGCATTCAGCGGCTCGCTCGCCTCCGCCCACCACTGGGGAGCGGCGCCGACGTTCTGGCTGTTCTCCTTCTTCGTGGTCTTCGAGTCGTTCGTGCAGATATTCGCCGGCTACCTCCGCAAGAGGGGCGGCATCTTCCAGGTGAGGAACCTGCTGATCGTCGGCGGGGTGCTCTCCGGTGTGACCGCCTACACGATCACCGCGTACTCGTCGTCGATCTGGACGGCGTACGTCGGCTACTGCGTCTTCGGTGGCATCGGCGCCGGCCTCGTCTACAACGGCTGCGTCAACATCGTGTCGAAGTGGTACCCGGAGAAGAAGGGGTGGAGGACAGGGTTCGTGAACGGCGCCTGGGCGTACGGCTCGGTGCCCTTCATCGTGGCGATCGGCGGCGTGTCGGGCTTCACCTCCGGCTCGGGGGTCGGGTCCGCCGCGCTCAGCCCCGGAGCGATCCGGCAGTTCATCATCATCACCGGGGTCATCATGACCGTCGGGATCATCATCGGCGGGCTGCTCATGAAGGATCCGCCGCAGAACTGGTGGCCGGCGGCGGTGGACCCGCGCGCGTGGTCGAAGCACTCGACGCGCGACCTGCGTTCCAATCCGCCCGCCATCAGCCACTACACGACCCGCCAGATGTGGAGGACGCCGCAGCCGAAGTGGATGGGCATCCAGTTCGCCCTCTTCGTAGGCAGCTCCCTCTTCGGCGTTGCCTTCTACTTCCCATTCGCCCTGGCCATGCACCTCGGTGCCATCGCCGGCGCCGCCGGCGCCGCCGGGTTCGCGCTCAACGACGGCATCTTCCGCCCGTTCTACGGGTGGGCGTCGGAGTTCTGGGGGAGGCGGCGCACCATGACGGGCGCGTACACCCTCAACGCCGTGGCACAGGTCCTGACCCTGATAGGCGGCTTGGAGCACAGCACGGCGATGTTCGTGATCTTCGCCGTCATCTCCGGAGGCCTCTCGGGGGCGAACTTCCCGATGACCGCCCTCATGGTTGCCGACTACTTCGGCGAGAACAACAACGCCATGAACTACGGCTCGGTGTACGCATGGAAGGCCCTAGGTGGCAGCTTCGCCGGCGGGGGCGCTGCCCTCATCATGACCGGGACGCTCTATGGCACGGCCGTGTTCCATTGGACCCAGGGCTTCGTCTTCGGGGCGGTGCTCGCCGGATTGGCGGCCATCGTCGTGTACTTCAAGTGCAAGCCGCCCACCGTCGAGCAGTGGTCGGCAGCCGTTGCGCCCGAGAGGGCGGCGGGGCTCCCCGTGCCAGCCGCCTCACCGGCCAGTCCGAAGCCGGCAACCATCTGACAGGTCCCCCGCCAGACCCGGCCGCCCGCACCGTCCCCAGTCTGGATGGGGCGGCGGCCGGGCCACTGGTGGCGCAGCTCCTAGGATGTGGTGGGCGAACTGCCATCGAGGAGCGACCCGGGATGAGCGAAGCGGCACGGCCGGCGACGCGGTCCGGCATGGACCTGTTGGCCATCGACGGTGACGTCACGCTCACGACTCGCGCCTACGAGGCGCTACGCAGGGCCGTCTCGGAGATGCGGATCTACGACGGCGACACCGACCTCCGCCTCGACGAGCGGGCGCTCGCCCACGACCTCGGCATCAGCCGAACCCCGGTCCGCGCCGCGCTGCTGCGCCTGGAGCACGAGGGGCTCGTTCGCACCATCCCCCGCCGGGGGGTGTACGTGGTGCGCAAGACCAAGGCGGAGATCATCGAGGTGATCCTGGCGTCGGCGGCGCTCGAGTCGATGGCCGCCCGCCTCGCCGCCGAGAGGGCCGCCGACGAGCAGATCGGATCCTTGCGGCGTGAGTTCCCCCAGTTCGGCGACGCCGGGGCACCGCTCGACGAGTACTCGCACGCCAACATCCGCTTCCATCAGCGGATCGTGGACCTCGCAGACTCCAAGCTGCTGTCCGGGCTGGTGTCCACCCTGCAGGTCCACATGCGCGCCATCCGGGGCGCCACGATCGGAGACGGCGACCGGGTGGCGCGCTCCATCGTCGACCACATGCACATCATCGAGGCGCTCGAGGCACGCGATGCGGAGCTGCTGGAGCGCCACGTCCGGGAGCACGCCGTAGGCCTGGCCCGTCACGTCTTCGAGCACGTCACCAACCTGGACTGACCGACCGCCACGCCACGGGTCGCTCCTGGAGCCTCGCCGCTTGACTCCCAGGCTCTTGTGGTATACAAAGTACCAGGGAGGTAGGTCCAAATGCTCGTCACCGTCGTCACGCTCGCTGTCCTGGTTGCCACCCTGATCGCGCTGGCACTACGGGACCGCGCCGCCGAGAGGCGCCGGCACTCCGGCCTCGAGGGCTCGGTCGTCGGGATGCGCGTCACGCTGGGGTCCGTGTCACCGGTGCCGGGCGGCGAGTGGCGACCGTCGGACGGCTTCGACTGACCATCGGGGCAATCTGCAGCCGGGCGCCTGGTTGCCTGGGGATGGTGGCGCCCAGGATCTGCGGACGTGACGATCGGGGCTCCGGCCTGATGGCGGCTCAAGCCCGGGGTAACTGTGCCTTTTGCACCTTTCCTAGCGCGTTGCGGGGCAGTGACGCGATGTTCACCACTCGACGCGGGCACTTGTGAGCGGAGAGTCGTTGCCGGGCCCAGTCGGCAAGTGCCTCGGGATGGCCGAGCGTTCCGTCGCTCACGACGTAGGCGACTACCACCTGCCCGAGCTCGTCGTCGGGCTCGCCGACGACGGCTACCTCCCGCACAGCCGGGTGGTCCAGGAGGGCCGTCTCGATCTCGCCGGCGCCCACACGGAAGCCTCCGGTCTTGATGAGGTCGGTCGACGCACGGCCCACGATGCGATGCATGCCGTCGGGGTCGACGATGGCCACATCGCCGGTGGCGAACCACCCGTCGTCCATGAAGCTCGCGGCGGTCTCCTCCGGCCGGCCGAGGTAGCCGTCCATGAGCGATGGCCCGCTCACCTCGAGGCTGCCGATGCTCCGGCCGTCGGCGCTGACCGGCCGGCGGTCGTCGCCGACGACCCGTGCCTCCATCCCGGGCAGCGCCTCACCGACCGTGCCGGCCCGCCGGGTGCCGCCGGCGCGGGCGCTGAGGGTGATCAGGGTCTCGGTCATGCCGTAGCGCTCGAGGAGGCGGTGCCCGCAGCGATCCTGCACCGCCTCGAACACCGGCGCCGGCAAGGGCGCGCTCCCAGACACCAGCAGCCGTGCCCTCCGGAGCCCTGCGGCCGCCGTCGAGCGGCCGACGCGCCCCCAGATGGTCGGCACCCCGAAGCACAGCGTGCCCCCTCCGTTCACGACGGCGTCGGCGTACGCCTCGGGGGTGGGCCGGCCTGTGTGGATCAGGCGGCCACCGTGGCGGATCGGGCCGAGCACGCCCAGCACGAGGCCGTGCACGTGGTAGAGGGGCAGGCCGTGCACGATCGTGTCGCTGCCTGTCCATCCCCATGCCTCCGCCAGCGCGTCCAGGTCGAAGGCGATCGCGTCCCGTCGGGTGACCACCCCCTTGGGTGCCCCGGTGGTGCCGCTCGTGTAGAGGATCATCGCCGGCGCTTCTTCCGTCATGCCGACCGGCCGGGGCAGTGGCGAGCCGTGGTGGCGCGCCGAGACGTCGACCGGCATGCAGGGGATGTCGGTCCGCGCATCCGGGGCCTCCATCTCGCTCAGCCGCTCGGGCGCCACCAGCAACACGGCGGCCCCCGAGTCGGAAAGCACGTGCCGCCGCTCGTGCGGTCCCGCGTCGGGAGGCACGGGCACAACCGGCACGCCGGCACGGAGCGCCGCGACGACGGCGACGACGGTCTCGAGCGACGAGGTGGCGTCCACCGCTGCGATCGGAGCGCCGACGAGCTCCACGGCGAGAGCCGCCGTCGCTTCCTGCAAGTCGGCGTCGGAGAGGCAGCGGCCGTCGACGACGAGGGCATCGGGCCGGTCAAGGGCGCCGGTCCTTCCCGGCCCGGAGGTCAGGCCGGGAAGCAAGGCTGCCGACCCGTTGACCACGGCCGTTACGGTAGCCCGGCGGTAGCGTGAGCCAATGCCGACGTTCGACGTTGTCTCGAAGCTCGACATGCAGGAGGTCCGCAACGCCGTGGACCAGGCGCAGCGGGAGGTGGCGACCCGCTTCGACTTCAAGGACACAGGCTCCAGCATCGAGTTGGTCGACGGCGAGATCCGGCTCCAGTCGTCGACGGAGGACCGCCTGCGTGCCCTCCTGCAGGTCGTGGAGGAGAAGCTCGTCAAGCGGCACGTGTCGTTGAAGGCCCTCGACTGCCGGAAGATCGAGGAGGGGTCTCGGAGCACCGTCCGCCAGGCGATCGGTTTGAGGGCCGGCCTGGACGCCGACCACGCCAAGGCCGTGAACAGGTTCATCAAGGACCACGCCCCCAAGGGCGTGTCGTCCCAGACGCAAGGTGACCAGGTCCGCGTCACAGGCAAGAAGCGCGATGACCTGCAGGGCGTCATCGTGGCGCTCCGGGCGGAGGACTTGGGGATACCCCTGCAGTTCGAGAACTTCCGGGACTGACCCTCGGCGGCCGCTCGCCCTCGTGGACGGTGACGGTGGGGACAGCCGAGCCGGCGGAATCGTGAGCGCTGGCCAGCGAACCGTCAGGTGGACGAGCCGGCCATACCCTCGAAGGTGAGGCCCACCAGCTCAGCGACCAGCGCCAGTCCCTGGGACTCGCCCCGGAGGTAGCTGCGACATCCGTGCTCTTTCAGCCGCCCCATCTGGGCGTGCAGTGCCCGGGTGCCGGCCACGTCGACGAAGCGCAACCCAGTCACGTCGACGGCGACGGACACCGGACGCAGAGGCTCGTCCAGGATGGCGTCGATGGCCATGGCGAGAGCCGCGGTCCCGGAGATGTCGAGCTCGCCGGCGAGGACCGCCACGATGTCGTGCCCGTCCCGGTCGAGCCGGACTTCGAATGAGGTGTCGTTGGGTGTTGCGTCGTCCAGGTGGGACATGCGGCGGTACCGAACTCCTGCGCGGTGCTACAGGTGAGGCCGTGGACGCCGCGGCTGGGTCGACAACCGCAAATGAGTCCTGCCCAGACAGGGACAGGGCAGACGATTGTAGCGTCGGCGCACGGCGGTTGGGACAGCGGGTAGCGTCCACCGATGCGTCCCTCCCTCTGCCTGATGGCCGTGCACGCCCATCCGGATGACGAAGCCACGTCCACCGGCGGGGTGCTGGCCCGAGCGGGAGCGGAGGGAGCTCGGACGGTGCTCGTGACCTGTACCGACGGCAGCCTGGGAGACGGCCCCGGAGGGGTGAAGCCGGGTGAGCCGGGCCATGACCGAGACGTCGTCGCCGCCCAGCGTCTCGAGGAGCTGCGCCTGTCGTGTGCTGCGCTCGCCGTGAGCGACTTGGAGCTGCTCGGCTATCGCGACTCGGGGATGATGGGGTGGCCGAGCAACGACGACCCGGACGCGTTCTGGCGGATGGACGTCGCGGAGGCGGCGGCACCGCTGGTCCGGCTGATGGAGCGGTACCGTCCCGACGTCGTCGTGACCTATGACGCGAACGGCTTCTACGGGCACCCCGACCACATCATGGCTCACCGCATCGCCGTGACCGCCGCCGATGCCACGGCCATCCCGGCGAAGCTGTACTACACGGCCGTCCCCCGCAGCGGGCTGCGCGAGCTCGGCCAGGAGTTGCGGCGGGCGGGGATCGAGGCGCCGCTGCCGAGCGACCGGGAGGAGGGCCAGTACAGCGACGGGAGTGACGAGGAGCCGGCATGGGGGACCCCTGACGAGTTGCTCACGACCTCGGTCGACGTGGCGCCGTGGGTCCAGGCGAAGTACGAAGCCCTGCGAGCCCATGCCAGCCAGGCGGACAACGTCTGGTTCCTCAGGCTGGGTCCCGAGCTGTACGGTCGGATCTTCCGCCGGGAGTGGTTCGTGAGGGCGTCGGATCGGACAGGTGCGGCGTTGCCTGAGGACGACTTGTTTGCCGGTTTGCGGTGACGGTGGCGTGAGCCAGCACCAGCCCGACGGCCGACACTGCCAGCCCGGCGGCCACGTCGAGCAGGAAGTGGTTGCCGGTCGCCACCACCTCGACGACCACCCACGCCGGGAGGGCGGCGCCGACGGCGCGCACCCAACGGCGGCGCGCGTAGCGCCACAAGGCGTATCCCGTGAGCGCGGCGTAGGCCATGTGGAGGCTCGGAAAGGCGGCGTAGGGGTTGTACAGGACCGTGAGCGTCGGGGAGTTCATCGCGACGCCCGCCCGTGAGAGCGTACCGACGATGCCGAGGCCGGCAAGGCGGGGCGGAGCAGTCGGCCACACGACGAATCCCACGAGGCTCAGCACGCTGGCCGTCAGCAGGGCGAGCCGCATCCGGACGTAAGCCTCGGCTCGGGTGCGGTGCAGCCACAGCAACATGGCGCCGGTGGCGAGGAGGTGCAGCACCATGTAGCTGATCCCGAACACCACCGTCAGCCCCGGCACCCGCATTGCCGCTCGCTGCACCGCCGGCTCGATCGCCACGCCGAGAGAGCGCTCGATCGCGTACAGGTCGCGGGCATGCGCGACCGCCGCGCCCACCCCGCTCATGGCTGCGCCCCGGCTCGTGTCGTAGGCGGCGTAGAGGACGGTGACGAGGCCCAACTCGACGGGCAGGCTATGCCGCCTGGCCAGCCAGGCAACGCCGGCGGAGAAGGGGCGGCGCAGGCGAGCAGGTGGATGCAAGGCGCGGGGAGCGGTCCTCTTCGGCTGCTCCACTCCCAGATCGACCGCCATCACCAACTCCCGCTGCAGACGCCGGGACAACCTACCGAGCGCACGTCTGGGACGGCACATCCGGATGGTTGGTCGACCGGCGTGGAGGGCCGCTATCCTCGTGACTCCCTGGGTCGGTGCCCGAGTGGCCAAAGGGAGCAGACTGTAAATCTGCCGGCGTACGCCTACGGCGGTTCAAATCCGTCCCGGCCCACCAGCCTTGACCAGCGGTTTCGCGTGAGCGGGGCCGCTGGTCTTCTGTTTGCAGTCGTCGCTTGCAAACATTTTGCAAACGCCTTCCCGGCCTGTGGCCTCCGTCAGTCCGACTCTGAGGGGCCGAGGATGAGGGTGGCGAGATCGTCGGCTGCCTGCCGGGCGAGGGAGGGAGCTACGTGGCTGTAGGTGTCGAGCGTGATCCCCACGGTGGCGTGGCCGAGGCGCTCGGCCATGATCTTGGGGTGAGTCCCGGCCGCCAAGCCGAGGGAGGCGTACGTGTGGCGGACATCGTGGAGTCGCACGAGGGGGACCCCGGCTCGACGGGAGAGGTCGTGGAAGCGACGAGTGATGCTGTCCGGCCGCAGCGGCGTCCCGTCCTCTCGGCAGAACACCAGGTCGAGATCCGCGTAGACCTCTGCCCAGGTGGCCCGCTCCTTGTCCTGAGCGTCGCAGTGATGCCGGAGAGCAGCCAGGGTCGTCGGATCGAGGGTGAGACTCCGGCGGGACTTCGTCGTCTTCGGAGTCGAGAACGTGACCTTGCCACCCACGGAGCTGAGGGTCTGGCGGATAGCCGCCCGGCTCGCCTCGAAGTCGACGTCTGACCACCGCAAGCCGAGCAGCTCACCTCGCCGAAGGCCGGTCGTGGCGACCAGCAGCCAGGCGGCATAGAGGCGGTCGTCCTCCACCGATGTCAGGAAGCGCCGCAGCTCGTCCCGGCGCCAGGTCTTCATCTCCGGGGGCCGAGACTTCGGCGG
>JAJZJY010000080.1 GCA_021809885.1 Actinomycetes bacterium | reverse complement strand
AGTAGTGGTATCCCGCGAGGAACACGAAGTTGTTGACCGTCACGGGCGCGTAGCGGGGGAGGAGCTGGATCTTGACCGTGCCCGCCGTCGTCTTCATGGTGGCGACGTAGCTGTCGTTGACGTTGATGCAAAACGGCGGAGCCGAGGAGAACTTCGTGTAGCGCGGGGACGAGCCGTTGAGGTTGGGGAAGCCGACCCCCGCCGGCGCCGGCACGATCGACACGGCGTTGCCCTTCGCCGGCACCGTGGTGGTTGTCGAGGCCGCCGCCGACGACGACGTGCTGGCCGACGAGGCCGCAGACCCGGAGCACGACGCGCTCCTGGCCGGCGGGTTGCGGGGGATCAGGGCGGCAGCGACGCTCGCCGGCGCCGGTGACGCAGCGGCGCTGCCGGCGTGGGTGGCGACCGTCGTGGTGGTGGTCGGGGCGGTGGTGGTCGTGGTGGCGCCCGGCGCCGTGGTCGTGGTCGACCCCCTCGAGCCGGACACCGAGGTCTTGGGCTTGCCGCCGAGGGTGGTCAGGGCGGCGATCACCAGGGCGACGGCCACGACGGCGGCGACGACCGCCCCCCGCCTCAGGTTCCGCCGGCGTTGCTGGGCGCGCCGCAGCTGCGCCTGCTTGGCCTGGCGGTAAGCCTTGTGGCGCGCTCGCTTGTCGTTGGGCACGGCCCGAGAAACTAGCCGTTGCAGCGCGATCTGCCTGTTCGGGGCCACTGCTACGCTCGGCACGCGTGTCGCTCCTGGTCCAGAAGTTCGGCGGAACCTCCGTGGCCGACGCCGAGCGCATGCGGCTCGTCGCCGACTCCGTCGCCCGGACGGTGCGGCGGGGCCACCAGGTCGTCGTCGCGATATCGGCGATGGGCAAGGAGACCGACGACCTGTTGCGCCTCGCGGCGGAGGTGTCGAGGAACCGGCCCGGACGGGAGCTCGACATGCTCATCACCGCCGGCGAGCGCAAGGCCATGGCCCTTTTGTGCATGGCCCTCCACGACCTCGGCGTCCCCGCCGACAGCTTCACGGGCAGCCAGGCGGGGATCGTGACCGACACCGACCACACCCGGGCGAAGATCGTCGAGGTCCGGCCGGAGCGGATCCGCAAGGCCCTCGACGCCGGCCGGGTCCCCGTGGTGGGCGGCGCCCAGGGGGTCTCGACGGACAAGGACGTCACGTTCCTCGGCCGGGGCGGGACGGACACGACGGCGGTGGCGCTCGCCCACGCTCTGGGGGCGGACGCCTGCGAGATCTACACCGACGTGTCCGGGGTCTTCAGTGCCGACCCCCGGGTCGTGCCCGAGGGCCGCCGGCTGCGGCGGCTGAGCTTCGAGGAGATGCTCGAGATGTGCGCCGCCGGCTGCCCCAAGCCGGCGATGCGATCTGTGGAGCTCGCCCGCAACCACGGCGTCGCGCTGCACGTCCGTTCGGCTTTCACCTGGGAGCCGGGCACCTGGATCGACGAGGAGGACCCCGACGTGGAACAGGCAATCGTCTCGGCCGTCGTCTCCGACGCATCGCAGGCCAAGCTGACCGTCACCGGCGTGCCCGACCGCCCGGGCATCGCCGCCAAGCTGTTCCGGGGCCTGGCCGACAAGTCGATCAACGTGGACATGATCGAGCAGAACGTGTCGATCCATGGCACGACCGACATCTCCTTCACCGTGCCCCACGACGACCTCGCCGCTGCCGACGCCGTCGTCGGGGCGATCCGCGCTGACATCGGCGCCACGGGCTCGATCGCCGACCCTGACATCGCCACCGTGTCGATCGTCGGCGCCGGCATGAAGACCGAGCCCGGCGTGACGGCGACGATGTTCGAGACGCTCGCCGCCGAGGGGATCAACATCGAGATGATCTCGACGTCGTCGATCCGCCTCACCTGCGTGGTGCGCTCCGACGTGGTGGAGCGGGCCGTCCAGAGCCTCCACCGGGCCTTCGAGCTGGACGGCGCCTGATGGGCGTCACCGTCGGCGTCTACGGGGCGACCGGCCAGGTGGGCGGCGTGATGCGCTCGATCCTGGCCGAGCGGAGGTTCCCCGCCGATCGGCTCCGGTACTTCGCCTCCGCCCGCAGCGCCGGGCGGGAGCTCGACGGCGTGGTGGTGGAGGACGTGGCCACGGCGGACCACAGTGGCATCGACATCGCCCTGTTCAGCATGGGCGCCGGCGCTTCCAGGGTGTGGGCGCCGGTCGTGGCCGGCGCCGGGGCGATCGTGGTCGACAACTCCTCGGCGTGGCGCATGGACCCGGAGGTGCCGCTGGTCGTGCCCGAGGTCAACGCCGCCGCCCTGGCGAGCATCCCCAAGGGGATCGTGGGCAACCCCAACTGCACGACGATGGTCTGCATGGCGCCCCTGGCGGCCCTGCACGCCGAGGCGGGGCTCACCCGGCTGGTCGTGTCGACCTACCAGGCGGTCTCCGGCGCCGGTCTGAAGGGCGTTGCGGAGCTCGACGAGCAGGTGCGTGCAGTAGGGGACAAAGCGGCCGCTCTCACCTTCGACGGCGCCGCTGTCCCCTTCCCGCCGGCTGAGGCCTTCCCCGGCCCGATCGCGTTCAACGTCGTCCCCCACGCCGGCAGCTTCGTGGACGACGAGACATCGGAAGAGAAGAAGTTCCGTGACGAGAGCCGCAAGATCCTCGGCCTGCCCGACCTGCGGGTGTCGACCACCTGCGTCCGGGTGCCCGTGTACACCGGGCACTCGCAGTCGATCAACGCCGAGTTCGAGCGGCCGCTGCCGCCTGAGCGGGCGCGTGAGCTGCTCGCCGCCACCCCGGGTGTCCGCCTCGTCGACGTGCCAACGCCCCTCGCCGCCGCCGGCAGCGACCCGAGCCTCGTCGGGAGGGTCCGAGCCGACGAGGGCGCCCCCGGCGGTCGGGGACTGGCTCTCTTCGTCGTCGGCGACAACCTCCGCAAGGGGGCGGCGCTCAACGCGGTTCAGATCGCAGAGGCGCTGCTCGCTGCTTGAGTGGCTACGAGGCGGGGTGACAGGCCGACGTCTGCGAGCTGGTCCAGCCACTCGCGCGAGGCCATCTCCGCTTGGGTGGGCTCCATGCCGTAGGTGCGCTCCAAGTGCGACGCCAGCTCCCCGGCGCCGGCGCCGGCGGCGAGTAGCGGCCACAGCTCGACCGCAGCGCCACCCAGCACCGCGAGGCCGGGACCGTCGGGGTCGAGGACCAGGAGCTGGTCGCCCAGCCGGGCCGTCGCCGGGTAGCCGGCGGCCACCGGTGCGCCAACCTGCGTCGGGGACGCGCTGGGTGGGTCCTGCAGGCCGGCCAGGAGCGCCTTCACCAACCGGGCTGTCTCGCCCGGCGACGCACCCAGGCGGAGCCGCACCAGCCGGGCGCCTGCGAGCATCGCCACCATGGCGTCCAGCCGGCTCTGGAGCGTCCAGGACGGGGTGATCTGCATGCCGCGGTTGAGCCGTTCGAGCACCACTTCTACCGGGACGTCCTCGAAGCCGGCGGTGCCGTCGTCACTGCGCTCCACGACGGCCACCAGCCTCACAGGAGGGTGGTCGCGCCTGAGCCGCCCCTCGCCGGGATCCTCCCCGAGCGGGACGATCTCCTTGGTGGTCCTGCCGACCTCGCCACCCTGGGCCCCTCCGCCGCCGGCCAACGCCAGACCGTCCCTGCTGAGCCGGGCGGTGGAGCTGAGACCGGTCGCCCACGCGACGCCACCCTCGACCCCTACCACCACGACGTCGTCGGCGAGGACGTCGACGCCCTCCCTGAGCGCGGCGACGGTGAGGGTCGACTTGCCGACGCCGCTGCGGCCGAGCAGCACCGCCGCCGCCCCGCCCACTGCCAGTCCGGCGGCATGCAGGGTGGCCATCCTCCTCTGGCCGAGGGTCTCGCCCACGCCGGTGTGCAGCATCCAGCGGCCGGCATGCTCCTCGTCGGTCTCGATCGCCGCCCAGCCCCTCCGGGGCCACCATACCGATCTCGACCGTCTGGAGGTGACCGACAGGCCGCCTCCGGCCAGCTCCTCGATGCGATCGTCGCACCGTTGCCACAGGACGCGCCCGCCCCGATGGCCCGCCTCGCGGAGCAACCCGTTGGGGAGCTCACCGGGCGGCGCGACCACCACCTGCACCAGGGTGTTGCCCGAGGGTGACCGTCCCGCTACGAGGTCGAGCCCCTCGGTCACCGCTCCCAGCAGGTGGCGTCGGGGGCAGGCGACGACCACCGTCGATCCTGCGCACGAAGCCACCACCTGGTGCCAGGCAGCTGGCACCAGGTGGTCGATCGCACCGTCGGGCAAGGTTGCGCTATTTGTACCGATCTGCAGCTACTTCAGCTACTTGCCGTGGCTGTCGTTGCTGCCACTGCTCTGGTAGCGGGAGCCGTAGTTCCCGCTGTCGTGGCCGGTCGACCCGCCGACGGTGCCGATGACGGTGACGGTGGGACGGGCGTAAGCCCTGGTCGCATCTCCAGTGAGATCCCCGGATTGGGGCATGTTTGGATGACCTCCGTTGGTCGGGAGCGCCTGTCTGGCGCTTGTGAAGCGGCCGTGAATGGTCGGGGTGGTTGAGTGATGCGTCCCTTCCCGGCAGCCCTGAACGCTCAAGGTAGACCCTCCTCACTCACCGTGGCAACTCCCCCGCGCGCCGCTTTCCGCTTTGGTCACTTTTACCTTTCTTGAACGCTGAGAGCGTTGAGCCTGCTACTCGTTCAGGCCTCCTCCGACCCGATTGGCCGCTGCCGCTGACAGCCACCCGGCGAGAGGGTCGACCGCTGCCGAGAGGACATCACGTGTGCGCCGGTAGTTGCGGAGGGGCCCGCCCGTGGGGTCCCGGATGTCCCCGCTACGGCCGGCGAGCAGTTGGGCCGGCCCCCGGTCGACAGCCAGCCTCGACAGCCAGGTCCGGAGGTCTTCGCCCGGAGCTGGCCCGCCGTACCGGCTCCCGCGCCTGACGAGCTCGGCGACCGGGTACACCCGCGGCCAGCCCTCGGACACGGCGGCCAGCGCTTCCACCGCCTGGGCGGCGGTCATGGTGACCACCAGCTCGGAGGCGGCCAACAGTTGCGGTGTGACCGCCCGGCTGCGGTGCCCCGCGATGTCGATCCCGATCTCGGACATCACCCGGGCGGCCTCTGGGACCACCGGCTCGTCGGGCGGGTGGAACCCGGCTGAGGCGACCTCGATGTCGACGCCGGCCGACGGCCCGAGCCGGGCGGTGAGCAACCCGGCCGCCATTGGCGATCGGCACCGGTTGGCGGTGCAGACGAACAGCACCCGCAGGGGTTGGGCGGCGGCCGGCACCCGGGCAGCCTAGGACCGCCCTCGGGGCGGCTCATGATCCGGCGGCGGCCGGCCGATGAGATGGGTGTGGTCGGGTACCTGGTCCGCTTCCGTTCCGTTCTCCCGGCTGTCGTCGTGGCCGTGCTGGTCCTCGGTGGCAGTTCGGCTGTGGTGGCCTCGGGCGCTTCCGGTCCGGTCAGCGTGGCTGTGGCGGCTGGAGCGCAGCGTGCGCGCTCCACATCGCTGGCCGCAGCCGGGGCGGTCCACTTGTCGACGTGGACGGGCCGTGACGAGATCTCCCCCGAGCACTCTCCCGCCGGTGCCACCACCAAGCCGCGGCATGTCACCACAGCGCCATCTACGACTGCGCCGCCCATCACTGCGCCGCCCATCACTGCGCCGCCCATCACTGCGCCACCTACCACTGCGCCACCAACCACTGCGCCACCTACGACCGTTGCCCCGGTGCGCGTGCCTCCGACAACAGCGCCGGTCCCGCCGACCACCGCCCAACCCTCGGGGTGGGGCTGTGGACCGGCGCTCGCCTACCTGTCCGCCCACGCCGCAGCCGGTTTCCGCTTCGAGTGCCCTGGCTACGCCGACGGCCACCAGGCCATGACCTGCGTCAACGTGGCCGGTCTGTGCCCGGGCGAGAAGCTGATAGCCATCGCGGTCGCCTGCCCCGCTGCCTACATGAACGAGGCCTCCAACTCCTGGGTCCTCACCGGACAGAGTGACGCCCCGATCGACCCGTACGGGTACTGTCCCTGAGTGGTGAAGGTCCGCAGCCAGCGAGGGGGCAGGGCGTCGGTGACCGCCGCTGCCGCCCTTGTAGAGCTGGTGAGGGAGCGGCCCTCGGGTAGTTCCCCGGCCGGCGTCCTCGGGCCGCAGACCGCCGGCCATCTTGCCGACCTGGCAGTGCGGCACCGTCTCGGCGGTCTGGTGGCGCGGCGCCTCCAACGTGACCGCCTGGACGTCGGTCCCGAGATCACCGGGCGGCTCGACGAGGTCTACCGGCTCAACGTTGCCCGCCAGCTCCTGCTCCGCACAGAGTTGGCCGCCCTCTCCGGCACCCTGAGCGGTTTGCGCCGTCCGTGGCTGGTCGTCAAGGGACCGGTGCTCGGCGAGCGCCTGTACCGAGACTCGGGGTCGCGCAGCGCCGTCGACTTGGACGTGGTGGTCTCACCTGCCGACTACGCGATCGCCGTGGAAGCCATCGAAGGCGACGGTGGGCAGGTCCTCCAGCGCAACTGGCCCCTGCTCCATGAGCTCCGGCTGGGCCAGATAGTCCTCAGGCTCCGACGGGGCGTGCAGGTGGACCTCCACTGGCACCTGCTCAACACCCCGTCCGACCGGAAGCGCTTCTCGCTGCCCACCGAGGAGATGCGGGAGCGCAGCCGGACCGTCCGCCTCTGGTCACTGCCGATCCGCACACTGGACCCGACCGACACCCTGCTGCACCTCTGCGTCCACACGGTGCTCTCGGGCGGCCACCTGCTCGTATGGCTCAAGGACCTGGAGCGCGCGGTAGCCGTCGACCCCCCGGATTGGGATTGCTTCTTGGAGCGCGCCCTGCGTTACCGCGTCGGCCTCGCCTGCGCTCTCGCCCTCGGGCGGGCGACCCGCGTCCTCGGAGCCGAGCTTCCGGATGGCATGCTCCGGGCGTTGGCTCCTCGCGCCCGCATGCCGGCTGCGGTGGCCGCCTACGACGCTGCGGTGGGGCCATCGCTCTGGACCGGGGGCCGCCACACGCTGCGGACCGTCATGCGCTTCACCGCCGCCGGCGATCGGGCCACCCTCGCCGAGGCGTCCCGTCACGGGCTGGGAGACGTGGTGGTGCCGGCGCTGCGGGCTCACCGCATCCTCCCGCCCCGCCAGCAGAGCCTGGTGCATGCCGCCGGCGGAGACGACGAGCGACGCCTCTACTTCCAGGCGGTGCCCTTCGACGCTTGAACGCCCGTGGACCTGGTGGGTCGCCGGTCCATCCGGTCGTCCACCACTACCCTCGCCGGGATGGTTTCCTCCCACCACAGCCCCCTCGTCTCTGTGGTGATTCCTACCTGCCGCGGGGGCGCCTGGCTGGACGAGGCGGTCCGCAGCGTGCTGGACCAGACGTTGGGCGACCTCGAGGTGGTCGTGGTCGACGACGGGGTGCTCGGAGGGGTTGGGGCGCTCTCGCGCCTGGACGGCAGGATCAGGGTGATCACCAACCCCGCAAGGGGCGCGGTCACGGCGCGCAACACCGGCAACGTCGCGGCTCGGGGCCATCTGGTGGCCCAGCTCGACGACGACGACCGGTGGATGCCCGACAAGCTCGAGGTCCAGCTCGCCCGGCTCGAAGCTGCGCCTTCGGCAGCGATGTGCCACACCCAGTTCGAGATCATCGACGAGGGTGGTGTCGTGGTCGGGCCTGGGTGGTCCGGGGAGCTCACGGTTCGATCCGCCGTCTCCGGGTCGGGAGGGGTCCGTCACTCATCCACCCTGTGGAGGCGTGACCTGCTCATGGCTCTGGGCGGCTACGACCCGGGGGCGTGGCCGACGGAAGACGCCGACCTGTTCCTGCGGACGGTGGAGCTCTTCGAGGTGGTCTTCTGCCCCCAGGTCCTGGTTCAATACCGCATGCACGGCGGGCAGGACTCCGGGCGGCAGCGGTACCGGCAGGTGTGCGAGGCTGCCTACCGGACCAACCGCCTCCACGAGCCAAGGCTGGCCGCAGCTTGCCCCGGCGTCAAGCCCCGGTTGGTGCAGAGGTCGAGGCAGGAGTTCGTCAAGGTCGCCCTCGACTCTGCGATACGAGCCGCCCGGCGGTCCCAGCTACGCGAGGCTGCTGGGCACCTGGCGTGGATGCTCGAGGTGGACCCCGTCTACTCGGTCCCCCTTCTCGGTCGCCGGTCGATCGACTACGTGGGCCGGCGGGTGATGTCGCGGCGCGGATCGTTCTCCACCACGGTTTGACCTCTGACGGTTCGACCGGCGGGCGACCGCCTGGCCCGGGCGCCGGCGGCCATGCCCACCGCCAGGCCGGCCCAGCAGGCGCCGGCGCGGGCGACCCCGCCTCCCACTGCCCGCAACCTCGCGCCCGGCGGCGAACCCCTGTCGGCGACCGCCCGGGTGGATCGCCGCAACTGGCGGAGGCCGTCCCGGGCGGCAACCCCGACGTTGGCCCTGGCGTACCTGTCACCCGATCCCGAGGTTACGGCCAGCAGCACGGCATGGTTGCGGTGGGCGTAGTAGTCGTATCGGACATCGAAGCGCCGCCCCTTTGGGTACGGGCCGGCCACGTGGTCGACAAACGCCGCCGGCTGGAACGCCAGTCGGTACCCGGGCCGCCTGACCCGCAAGGAGATGTCGGCGTCCTCCCGCAGGCAGGTGCCCGTGAAGTGGTCGTGTATGCCGCCAATCGCCTCGAGCGCGCTCCGCCGGTAGGACATGCACGCGCCGAGCAGGTGGTCCACCTCTATGACCGTGCCTGGGTCCGCGGCGAAGTGGCCGATCAAGGTGCCGTCAGCCAGCAACCTTCCGATCTCGTCGACACCCGCCGTCTCCTCGCCGGCTATACCGTTGCGCACACGTCCGCCGACTCCCCCGACGGCGGGGTCTGCATATACCTCGGCCAGGCGGGCGACACAGTCGGCGTCGGCGTAGGCGTCGTCGTCGAAGAACACCACGACATCTCCGGAAGTAGCGTCGACCCCGATCCTTCGCGAGGTTGCCAGGTGACCGGCTCCAAAAGGATTCCTGATGTAGCGCACGTCGGGGAACTCTCGGACGACGACCTCGTAGGAGCGCTCGTCGTGAGAGGCGTCGACCACGACGGTCTCCACCGGCCTGAGCGACTGGCGGGCCGCGTGCGACAGGCAGCTGCGGAGGTGGTCAGGCCTGCCCATGGTCGCTATCACGACCGACGCCGTCACCTCCACGCCTGGGTCTCCCTCGCCGCCGCCACCGATCACGCCACGGCCCGCCACAGCTCGGCGTGCGCAGCCACGCTGCCGGCCCACGTCATCCGGGCCGCCCGGTCGCGGCCGCGCGCCACCAGTGCCCGCACGTCGGGGTTGTCGACGTCGAGCAGGTCCAAGATGCCGTCGGCGAGTGAGCGCGGATCCGGCTCGACGAGGTGGGCAGCGTCCCCGCACACCTCGGGCAGGGCCGCCCGGCGGGCGGCTACCACCGGTGTTCCCACCGCCATCGCCTCGAGCGGCGGCAGGCCGAAGCCCTCGTAGAGCGACGGCAGCACCACCACGGCCGCTGACGCCAGCAGCGACAGGCGGGCCTCGGCGTCGACCCATCCGGGCAACACGGTGGCGGGCAGGTCCCGGAAGAGCCGGTCCCTGCGCGCGCTGTAGGGCCCGATGAGGACCAGCGACAGATCCGGTCGGGCTCGGGCGACCAGCGGCCAGGCGCCCGCCAAGCCTTCCAGGTTCTTGCGCAGGCTCGAGCCGCCGGCGTGGAGGACGAACGGCCCGGTGATGCCGAGTCCCCGGAGGGTCGAGGGCGACGCCGGGGAGGCGGTGAACGCTGCCTCGTCGACTCCGTTGGGGATGGCGACCGGGTCGACCCCGAGCACCGAGTGCACCTCGTCGGCGGAGAATTGGGAAGGGCAGACGACAGCCCGGGCTTCCTTCACCTCGGTGACGGCGGCGAACGGCGGCGCCCCCTCGTCGGGGTACCGCCATGAGACGGCGTCGTGGACGGTGAGCACCTCCCTGGGCGCCGGCGGCAATCGCAGGTCGGTACGGTGCACCAGGTCGTACCCGGCGTGCACGGCGCGCCCCACTGCTCGCCGCAAGCAAGGCCCATCGACGGCGATGACCCGGCCGGGGACACGCAGCGAGCGTGAGCCTGGGACGACCCCGCCGACCGAGATGGCCTTGACGGCCCAGCCCTGTCCGAGGGCGCCGGGGGCGCGCCTCACGATCTCCCTGTCGTAGGCCTGCTGCCCCATCGGATGTCGGACCGACAGCACGGTCACCGCCAGCCTGCGCGACATGAGTCGGGTTCCTTCTTCGGTCCGAGGGAGGCGCGCGCCTCCCCAAGGCTCCATTGTTAGCATGTTTCGGTTGGCGCGCTTGGTGCTGCGTCCTCGAGCCAAGGCACCATCTCGCGAGTGGCCCTCCAGGGTATGATCGCCGGGATGGCTACTGCTGGCCCTCAGGTTTCGGTTGTCATCCCCACTTGCCGCGGCGGCCCCTGGTTGGAGGAGGCGGTGCGGAGCGCGCTGGACCAGACCGTCAGCGACATCGAGGTCGTGGTGGTCGACGACGGAGTGCCCGGCGGGCTGTCCGCCCTTTCCGATATCGACGCCAGGGTGAGGATCGTCGCCAACCCCGCCAAGGGAGGCTCGGCCGCCCGCAACACCGGCCTTGCCGCGGCGCGAGGTCGCTACGTTGCTCAGCTCGACGACGACGAC
>JAJZJY010000079.1 GCA_021809885.1 Actinomycetes bacterium | reverse complement strand
GCACCCCGACCTGCGCCGCACGGTCCGCCTGGCGCTGCGCACCGGCGGCGAGCCCCTGGAGCGGGCCTGGCGCGCCCCAGCGGAGCGGCCCCGCAGGCTCGTGCTCCTGGTGGACGTCTCCGGGTCCATGGACATCTACGCCCGCGCCCTGCTGCGCTTCGCCCACGCCGCTGTCGTGGCGCGCGGGGTGGCGCGCTGCGAGGTGTTCACCCTCGGCACCCGGCTGACCCGAGTCACCCGCCATCTCGGCGACCGTGACCCCGACGCCGCCCTGCGGGCGGCGGCAGGCGCCGTGGACGACTGGTCGGGCGGCACGCGGCTCGGGGCGGCCCTGCAGGAGTTCAACGACCGTTGGGGCGCCCGCGGCGCCGCTCGCGGCGCCGTCGTGGTCATCCTCTCCGACGGCTGGGACCGGGGCGACCCGGAGGACCTGGGCGAGCAGATGGCCCGCCTCGCCCGCGTCGCCCACCGGGTGGTGTGGGTCAACCCGCTGAAGGCGAGCCCCGGCTACGCGCCCCTCGCCCGCGGGATGGCCGCCGCCCTGCCCTATGTTGACGAGTTCGTGGAGGGTCACTCGTTGGGGGCGCTCGAGCACCTTGCCACCGTGATCGGAGGAGCGCCCGCAGGAAGGAGATCGACTCGATGAAAGAGGTTCTCGCCGACATCGACCGCTGGAGTGCCGAAGGCAAGCGGGTGGCAGTGGCTCGGGTTGTCGGCACCGAGGGCTCGAGCCCGAGGATGCCGGGGGCGACGATGGTCGTGAGCGACGCCGGCGAGGTCGCCGGGTCCGTCTCCGGCGGCTGCGTGGAGGCAGCGGTGGTCACCGAGGCCCTCGACGTGCTGGCGGGGGAGGGCACCCCCCGGCTGTGCACGTTCGGGTACTCCGATGACGAGGCCTTCGCCGTCGGACTGACGTGCGGGGGCACGATCCGCGTCCTGGTCGAACCGCTCGAGTGGTGATCGGCTCGTGTTGATGTCGGGGATGTGCTGATGTCGGGGATGTGCTGATGCCCGGGATGTTCGATGCGCTCGCTGCCGCCCTGCGGGCGGAGGAGTCCGTCGCCTTGGTCGAGGTCGTCGAGGGACCCGAGGACCTCTTCGCCCGCAAGTTGGTCGTCCGCCCGGATGCAGAGCCCGTCGTGCTCGGCAGCCTCGGCGACGCCGACCTCGACCGGGTGGTCAGCCGGGACGCCCTCGGCGAGTTGGCCGCCGGCCTGAGCGTGACCCGCCACTACGGGCGTCACGGGGAGGCTCGGGAGCGGGAGGTGGGGGTGTTCATCGAGTCGTTCGCCCCGCCCCCGCGCATGGTGATATTCGGGGCTGTCGACTTCACGGCGGCGCTGGCGCGGGTGGCGAAGGTGCTCGGCTACCACGTGACGGTCTGCGACGCCCGGCCTGTCTTCGCCACCCGCGCCCGGTTCCCGATGGCCGACGAGGTCGTCGTCGCCTGGCCCGACCGGCACCTTGCCGACATCGGACCCTCCCTCGGCCAGCGTGACGCCGTGTGCGTGCTGACCCACGATCCGAAGTTCGACGTCCCCGCCATCGTGTCGGCCCTCCGGACCCGTGTCGGCTACCTGGGCGCCATGGGCTCGAGGCGGACGACGATCGCGCGTAATGCCCGCCTGCGGGACGCCGGCGTCAGCGCCACCGAGCTCGACCGGATCATGGCGCCCATAGGGCTCGACATCGGTGCCCGGACCCCCGAGGAGACGGCTGTCGCCATCTGCGCCGAGGTCATCGCCGACCGCACCGGCCGGACCGCCCCGTCACTCCGCGACGCTGACGGGCCGATCCACCGGGAGCTCGTCGGGGATCCGCATCGTCCGACGTGACCGTCGCCCGGCCGTGACTGTCCACCCGGCCGTGACTGTCCACCCGGCTGTGGCTGTCGACCCGGAGGTGGCTGTCCATGTGGCTGTCCGCCCGGCGGTAGGCGCGGTCGTCCTCGCCGCCGGCGGCGGCTCGCGGTTCTCCCGGATCGCGCCGACGCCTGCCGACGGGGCCGGCGGGCTGGGCCCTGAGCCAGCAGCGGCCGGCACACCGGGCGGTCCCGCCTCCCGGTCATCCAGCGCCGGCCACAAGCTGCTCGCCCCATTCAGGGGGCGGCCCGTCGTAGCTTGGGCGCTCGACGCGGCCCTCGCCGCCGGCCTGGAACGCACCTGGCTCGTGACCGGGGCAGTGGACCTGAGCGATGTGGTGCCCCCCGGCGTGGAGGTCCTCCACAACCCGGCTTGGGTGGCTGGCCAAGCCACCTCGCTCGCCGTTGCCGTCGGGGCGGCCCTCGCCGCCGGCCTCGACGCGCTCGTCGTCGGGCTGGGGGACCAGCCACTGGTCCCCGCCGGCGCCTGGCGGGCGGTGGCAGCGGCCGACGCGCCGATTGCAGTTGCGACCTACGACGGCATCCGCCGCAACCCCGTCCGACTCGGACGGCAGGTCTGGGAGGAGCTGCCGGCATCCGGTGACGAAGGCGCCAGGGTGCTGATCCGCCGACGGCCCGATCTCGTGCGCGAGGTAGCGTGCGTCGGCGACCCGGCGGACATCGACACCGTGGAGGATCTGCAGCGATGGAACTGACCAACGACTTCCGAGTGAGCGTCCCGCCGGCCAAGGCCTGGGCCGTCCTGACCGACGTGGAGCGCATCGCGCCGCTGCTACCCGGAGCACAGCTCCAGGAGATCGAGGGCGAGGAGTTTCGCGGCGTGGTCAAGGTGAAGGTCGGCCCGATCACCGCCCAGTACAAGGGGACGGCCAAGTGGCAGGAGAAGGACGAGGGCGCGCGAAGGGCGGTCCTCGAGGCCTCCGGCCGTGACACCCGCGGTCAGGGCAACGCACGCGCGACCATCTCCATGTCCCTGGCCCCAGACGGGGAGGGGACAAAGGTCGACGTTGTGACGGACCTGACCATCACCGGCAAGGTCGCCCAGTTCGGCCGGGGCGTGCTCGCCGACGTCAGCAGCAAGTTGCTCGGCCAGTTCGTCGAGGCCCTGGAGGCCGACCTCGAGCGCGAGGGTACGGTGGGCGGCCCCCCGCCGGCGCCCCCGGGCGGCGCCGAGGCGGTCGCCCCCGCTGATGGCCCTGCCCAGATGTCGTCCGATGCGTCGCCGGTCACCGACGGAGCGGCCGGCGCCTCGCCGGCTCCGTCCGAGACCCCGGTCACTTCGGGGGCTGCTCCGTCAACCACATCCGAGGCCGCTTCGACCTCAGGCTCGGGGGGCTCGGGGGCGGGGGCGGCGGGGTCCGGGGCGTCTGAGTCCGGGGGGTCGGAGGCGGCGTCGGGGGCGTCGGGGTCGTCGGCGGCATCGCAGGGTCCCCGCCGCGTCGACCACCCGGAGCCGGAGCCGGTCGACCTGGTGGACGTCGCCGGCACATCGATCGCCCGCCGCCTACTGCCTGCGCTCGGCGGACTCGGCGTCGTGCTCCTGGTGTTCCTCCTGCGGCGGGCCCGCCGCAGCTGACGGTGGCGACCGGCGCTGCGCCGGCAGGCGACGGAACGGGAGACCAGGCACGGGTCGCCTCCCTGCTCGGCCGCCCTCCCAGAGGGCGGTTCGATGTCGTCGTCCGGCGCCCCGATGGTGAGCCCGTCGTCATCCGCAACGAGCCGTTCCTCGCCGACGGCACGCCGATGCCCACCCGGTACTGGCTCGTGGACCAGCAGTTGCGCCGGGCAGTCGACCGCCTGGAGTCCTCCGGCGGTGTCCGGGCGGCCGAGGCGGCCGTGGACGCGGCCGCCGTCGCCGACGCCCACCACCGCTATGCGGCCCAACGGGACGGCGCAATCCCGGCGGGGTGGGCGGGTCCCCGCCCCAGCGGCGGCGTTGGCGGGACGCGGCGCGGCGTGAAGTGCCTGCACGCCCACTACGCCTGGTACCTCGCCGGTGGCGACGACCCGGTAGGCCGGTGGGTGGCCGATAGGCTCGGCGCGGTGATGGCGTCCTGCGCCCCGGCACCGGCGAACGGTTGGTGACCACTGTCGCGGCCGTGGACTGCGGCACCAACTCCACCCGGCTCCTCGTCGCAGACGGGTCGGGCCGGCAGTTGGAACGGCTGATGACGATCACCCGCCTCGGCCAGGACGTCGACGCCACCCACCGGCTCGCCGAGGAGGCGGTGCAGCGCACGGTTGGCGTGCTGCGCCGGTACCGGGAAGTCATGGAGCACTTCGGCGTGGAAGCTGTCCGCATGACAGCGACGTCGGCAGCGCGGGACGCCACCAACCGTGATGCGTTCTTGGCCGCCGCCCGCGACGCCGTCGGCGTGGATGCGCAGCTGCTCACTGGGGACGAGGAAGCGGCTCTCTCCTTCGCCGGGGCCACTGCCGAGCTCGACAGCGCCGGTGGGCCTTGGCTCGTGGCGGACATCGGCGGTGGTTCCACCGAGTTGGCAAGCGGCCCTCGGGCCGTCGACGGCCCCGGACGGCTCCAGCCCGCCGCTGCCCGCTCCATCGACGTCGGCTGCGTCCGGGTCACCGAACGCTTTCTCCGCCACGACCCACCGCCTTCGACGGAGGTCCGAGCCGCCAGGGCCTACGTGGACGCCATGTTGGAGGAGACCACCGCCGCGCTCCCCGGCCTCAGGTCGGCGGACACCCTCGTCGGGCTGGCCGGGACGGTGTCGGCGACGGCCCGCTTGGACCTCTGCCTCCCCGTGTACGACCGCGACGTCGTGCACCATCACCGCCTCAGCGCCGCTGCAGTGTCCGCCCTGCTGGGGGAGATGGCGACCCTCGACGTTGCCGGGCGCCGCCGGCGTCCCGGCATGGAGGAGGAGCGCGCCGACGTGATAGTCGGCGGCCTGATCGTCCTGGACGCCCTGCTCCGGCACTTCGAGCTCGCCGAGTGCCTGGTGTCGGAATCCGACATCCTGGATGGGATGGTCATGAGTCTCCTGTCCGCCAGCCCCTGATCCACAGCGGGCCAACAACCCGGCCGTTACGATCGAAGCGATGGTCAGCCCGTCCCCCACGTCTCGGGAGCCGTGATGAGTTGGGGGGCGCACCGAGCTTCGTCGCTGGAGCTGATCGGGCGCCGGGTCCTCCTGCGCCCTCTCGTAGTGAGCGACTTCGAGGCATGGCGGGAGGTGCGCCGCCGCAGCCGTGACTGGCTCGTGCGGTGGGAGCCGCGACCGCTTCCCGGTCAGCCTGACGCCACGACCGACCGGCGGGTGTTCGCTGCTCGTTGTGGAGCGCGCGAGCGCGAGCGCCAACTCGGCACCGGGTACGGCTTCGGCGTCTTCGTAGAGGGACGCTTCTCGGGGGAGATCAACCTGTCCTCCGTACAGCGCGGGCCCTACCAGAACGCGTACGTGGGCTACTGGATCGACGAGGCCATGGCTGGGCACGGCTACACACCTGAGTCCTTCATCGTCGTCGCCCGGTTTGCCTTCGAGGACCTGGCCCTCCACCGGTTGCAAGCGTCGATCATCCCGAGGAACACCGCCAGCAGGCGGGTGGCCGAGAAGCTCGGCCTCCGCAACGAAGGGACCGCCATCCGCTACCTGGAGATCAACGGCGTCTGGGAGGACCACATCCGTTACGCCATCACCGCCGAGGAGTGGGAGCAGCGCGCCGAGGTGTACCGGAGGGAGTGGCTCATCCCCTGACCACGGCTGGGAGCAGCACCGGGAGCCTTCCGACGCGTGCTGCCGGTGCGTACCGGTAGACGGCTTCGCCGAGCAGCGAGCCGGGAGGTACAGGGCCCCACGAGCGGCTGTCCGTACTGGCGCCTGCGTTGTCGCCCAGCACGGTCACGCCGTTGGGACCCACGGCGGCCACCCGCTTCACGAGGAGGCGTTGCTCGCAGGACGGGTCGTGCAGTGCGACGATCTGGCCCCGCAGGGGGAGTCCATGGCGGCGCACGACCAGCAGGCGATCACCCGGATGCAAGCTCGGGAGCATCGACGGGCCTTCCACCTGGACCCGCCGCGGCCGCCACCACGCCCAGCACCCGACGACGGCCAGCGCGCCGACCCCGGTGACCGCCGTGCAGGCCCGGGCAATCGCGGCGCCGATCCGGGCGGCGGGGCGGAGGCCAGCCGGTTGACGCTGGGTAGGGTTCCGGACGTTCAGGCACCACGACCAAGGAGTGTCAGCCATGACCGTCCTGTCCCGTCTGCTCGGCCTTGCCGACCACCTCCGCGCTCCCGACGTCGCCCATGCGCATTGCGATCTGCCGTGCGGGGTCTACGACCCGGCGCAGGCCCGCATCGAGGCTACGGCCGTGAAGGGCTGCATGGAGAAGTACAACGGCTCGGACGACGCCACCTTCAAGACGAGGGCGGTGATGATCAAGGAGCAGCGGGCCGAGCTCGTCAAGCACCACCTGTGGGTGCTGTGGACGGACTACTTCAAGCCGCAGCACCTGGAGACCTATCCGCAGTTGCACGATCTGTTCTGGAAGGCGACCAAGGCCGCCGGCGAGAGCAAGAAGACCAACGACATCGCCGTCGCCGAGGACCTCCTCTCCCAGATCGCCGAGATCGATCGGATCTTCTGGGAGACCAAGAAGTAGCGTCGCCGAGGCCGCAGCCCGGTCGGCGCCTGGTTCAGGTGCCGACCGGACCGCTGCCGACGTGGACCAAGACGCCGTGCCCGGCCCGGTAGTAGCCGTCCACGGCGTCGCCCTGTGCTTCTCAACGCGCCTGTCCGGTTGAGGTACGGATAGCAGAGCCGCGTGACTTGTGCCATGTGCAACAGTGGGCAATACTACGCGGACCGCCGTTGCTGCCCCTACGGCGGTTCTCGCTCGGCCGGCCCCCTGCCCCGCCCCTTGGCGGGGGGCCGGCCCGAGCACTCCTGCGGTCACGGCGCCTTGGCGAGCACCACGGTGCGCGACCGCGCGAGAGCTTCGACCCGCGGGGCAAGCCAGGTCCAGGTGAGGGCAGCGGACTGCGGGTCGTAGTGCACGCCGTCCGGTCGGAGGACAATGCCGTCGCGCTGTGTGAGGAAGTGCCCACCCGGGCAGACCCACTGGGAGATCGGGATCATCGTCACCCGACCGGGGTTGGCCCGCGCGAAGGCCGCGAACACACCATTGACCCAGGCCACCCGGCGCGGGTTGTTGCGGGCGCTCGAGGCTCCGCCCAGGTCGTAGTTGGCCTCGCGGTAGCAGGGAACGTCGAGGAGTGCCACACGTGCCGTCGGGTCGTGGGCGACGATGAACACGAGATCCGCATGCAGCTGGTGCAGGAGCAGCTGCCGATAGGCCTGGGTGTACACCCGGTAGGCCCGCCCGGCGTACTCCTGGTCGAAGACCTCCCAGGTCCCGAATGACATGATGACGACGTCGGGGTGGGTCGCCAGGCCGGCGAGCCACGCTCGTTGCTGGCCCTGCTGCGGGCACTGAGACACGTCGTAGATGGGGTAGCCGTTGACGATCGCAGCGCCGAAGGTGATCCCGCAACCCTCGATCGAGGCGTTGGCGAAGCGCAGCGACGGTGGTGGCACGACGTACCGGGTCAGCGACTGGCCGACCGAATCTCCCACGACGAGCACCCTGATCGGGCGGCCGGCCGGCACCGGAGCCAGGGTGGCCTTCGGCTTCCCCGCCAGGCTGGTTGCTGTCGAGGGCGGGCTGGAGGCCCCCACTGGCGGCGCCGACGCCGTGGGGACCGTGACGGGCACGCTGGCGGCATCCTGGGCGAGAGACGTGCCGGGTCCCATCGACGGCAGTACGACGAGGAGCCCGGCGAGGAGGACACCCACGACGGCCACCGCCCGCAGCGGACGCTGGATCCGTACACGTTGTGTGCGGATGGGTAGCTCCACGAGGTGGTACGACGCCACGGCGATGGTCGCCGCCACCAGTGTCCTCACCAGGAACAAGGGCCACACGCCGAGGTGCACCCGGCTCGGGTTGAGGGCCACGTCGACGGGCCAGTGCCACAGGTACAGCCCATAGGACACTCGCCCGACAGCCCGCAGGGGCGACAACGACAGCACCCGCCGCACTTCGCTGCCCCCAGGGAGCACCGACGTGGCGATCACCGCCGCGCCGGCGCAGGCGAACAACAAGAACCCTCCCCGGTACAGCCAGCGATCGCTGCCGGAGGCGAGGAAGATCATCGCACCGCAGACCGTGGCACCGGCCAGACCGGCACGGCGGACGGCACGATGGGAGGCTCGCCCCTCCGGCGGCCAGCGCAGCCGGGCGACGGCCAGGAAGGCGCCGACGAGTAGGACCTGAACGTGGGTGTCGGTGCCATAGTACGAGCGCCCGGCGTCGGCGGCGCCGTGGGTCAACAGGTCGAGCCGCAGCATCTGGCCGGCAGAGGTCAGGGCGGCGGCGCCGAGCACGACCAGGAGAAGGTCGAGCTTGCGCAGGGGCGGGAGCCGTCTGCGGGCAGCGGCGAGCAGGCCGACGAGCACAGGCGGCCAGACGAGGTACCACTGCTCCTCGACGGCGAGTGACCAGAGGTGGCGCAACGGTGAAGGCGTGGCGAAGGTGGCGAAGTAAGGTTGGTGGGCGAGGACGAAGCGCCAGTTGGCGACGTAGAAGAGCGACGCCAGGCCGTCCCACCGAAGCCCTGGTCGTGTCACCGGGGGCGCCCATGTGGCGCCGTACACGGACACGGCAGCGAGGAGGAGCGCGAGCGCCGGGAGGAGGCGCCGCGCCCGTCGGGCCCAGAAGCGCCGGAGGCAGATCGTGCCGGTCGCTCCCCACTCCTCGAGGAGCAGGGTGGTGATGAGGAATCCGGACAGCACGAAGAAGAGATCGACGCCGAGGAAGCCGCCGGGCATCCAGCTGAAGCCACCGTGGAAGATCATGACAGCGCCGACGGCGACCCCCCGGAGGCCATCGAGGGCGGGTTGGTGACCGAGGCGCCGCCGCCGCAAGCCGGCACGGGAGGTGGAGGTGGCGATCCCGGCGGTGGATCGTGCATCGCCCATCGCAGCATTCTGACGCCTGACGGTGCTGGAGGGTTCCGATGCCCCGGCACCGACTCGGGTCGCCAGCCCGCAGGGTGCCATCACCCTGCTCGCCGAGGACTGCCGGTGATGGGTTGGGGTCGGCCGGTGCGGAGGCTGACGCCGGCGAGGACGTTGTTGTGGGCGACGCCGCCGACGACCCATGCGATGTCTCCGGCGATCCCGTCGAGGGTGACGGCGGGTGGGTGCCCCCTTCCAGGCTCCGTTCAGGGTGACCAGCGGCCAGGGGAGGTGGCGAGCAGGGCGGCGCCCATGTTGGTGGCCCCCGCAAGGGGTCATGTAGGTCTGACAGGGCGTCGCCACGCCGCCGTCGCGGCCCTTGCGCCAGCGGCTCGAATCGGCCAGTACCACCGGGACGCAGGGGCCACGTGCGGGCCACGCAGCGTGGTGATGTGTGTCCGGCCTCGTTCCAGCGCAGCGGTACACGGACTGTGCCGAACGCCGAGACCTGCGAGGCGCTGACGGCGATCGGCTCAGCCGTCGGCGGGGCCGAGGAGGGCAAGCCCCTCGTGCGATGCGAAGTCCACGAAGTCCTTGCGGTTGAGCGTGACGAGTGGCACGCCGAGCCCGATGCAGCAGGCGGCGACCCAGGTGTCGTTCTGCGGCCGCGGTCTTCCGCGACGCTGGGCGCCGGCCGACAGGCGTCCCCACACTCGGGCGATGTCCCGGTCGTATGGGATGACCGGGCGTTGGGCGACCCATCCTTCGAGCCTCGCCTGCCTGACCTCGTCCCAGTTGCGAAGGTGGCCCCACTTGGAGAGCTTTCCGATGGTGACAAAGGTCAGCCAGGTGCGGGCACCGAGCACGCGGTCACGGACCCAGGCCGGCTCGCTGCCCTTCTGGAGGTGCGACGCGACGTCGGTGTCGATCACCACGTCCGCCATCGGCAGGTGTCAGCTCGGCGAGGAGCTGCGAGCGGCCCGCCAGTCGACGAGGAACTCGTCCAGCTCCCCGTCGGAGTCCCACACGTCGGCGCGCAGGTCCTCAATGGCGCTCACAGGCGTGGCGTGCTGATGGCGCGCCAACTCCTCCAGGGCCGAGGTCGCGGTGGCTTGTTGCTGGCTCAGGACGATCATCGTAGTCCCGGCAGCCGCTGCCGCCGGGGAGTAACGAGCCCGAGCCGCCGGGGGCCACGCATGAGGTCCCAGGGCTCTAGCCGATCCACGCTCGCCCTACTCGGACCAGCCTGACGTCATGGAGAGGTCACTCAGACCGGCTCGACGGCGGCCGAGCGCGCCGACTCGGCGCTGGTCGCCATCGGGGCCTCGCTTCGAGTCGCTGAACGCGGACTTTCCAGTCTGTACCGCTCGGCAGCGAATAGGCACGTGTCGGGATACCGGCCGTCAGTGGCGAGAGCGAACTCTCTCAGGCGCGAGCCCGCACGGGGGTCGTCTACTGGTACCTGGACTCATCCAGGTTCTTGGAGCATCGCAACTTCCTGCTCAATGTGTATACTATGCGCATGGCCCGCGTGAACATCACTATGCCGGACGAGCTGTACAGCCAAGCGAGGCAGACCGGGCTGAACGTCTCGCAGCTCGCCCAGCTCGCCGTGGCCGCCGAGCTGCAACGCCAAGCCAAGATCGCCGAGCTGGACGCCTACCTCGCCGAACTCCAAAACGAGATCGGCCCGACCTCCGATGACGAGCGCGCCGAAGCTTGCGCCTGGGCGGACAAGGCTCTGGCATCACCGAAGCGACGACACAGCGCGTGACCATCGTCCTCGACGCGCACGGCCTGACCACCCTCGCCGCCAAGCGGGCCTACCTCGAGGAGCTACGCCGCCGGGGCGAGTGGCCTGCGATCGTCCCGTCCGTCGTGCTCACCGAGGCGTTGACCG